>DATDKN010000229.1:0-3239 GCA_036519995.1 Terrimicrobium sp.
CCTATTCGGCCGCAAGTCGCGGGCGAGCCGCGACCATACCGCCGAGGATACTCCGATCCCCGGCCTGAGTCCTCCCTCTTCTCGGTGCCACAGCGACGATCTCCGGAGGCTCACCGCTCGAGAGAGCTAATTTCATTCACGGTCGTCGCGGCGGTAATTGGCGAGCCGGTCATTGACAGCTTCATCGACGCGGTTGGCTTCGAGGCGAAAGGGCACGGCGGCGCAGAGCAGCCGGCGGTTGTCCTCAACCAGGCCATGGAGGTCACCCGTTACGCGGGCTCGATCGGCATTCCGGGCCTCTACGTGACCAAAGATCCAGGTTCGCATGACAAGCAGGCCGCGAAAGGGGCGCTGTCGCTCAATTTCGGTCTCGGCTGGTCGAAATCGCATTCCTTCCACACGGGTCAGACGCCAGTCCTGCCCTATAATCGTCAGCTCCTGCAGGCAATATTGCACGATCGCATTCCAATCGCGGATGTCGTCAATGCGCAGGTGATCTCGCTCGAGGAGGCGCCGAAGGGCTACGCGGATTTTGATAAGGGCGCGCCAATGAAATTCATTCTCGGCCCGCACGGCACCGTAGCGAAGGCGGCCTAACACCATGAACTACGAAACGGGCAGTCTCTGCTTGCGGGCGACCTCGCCAACTTGTTAACCGCGTCCCAAAATCACGTGCCTGAGCGCGACGGCGTCGTTGTGCACCTTATCACTGGCTGAATACACCAGGGTGATCGGACCTTTGCGGGCGAGCGACCGCAATTGATCCAAAAGCTCGGGGTGTTGGTGCACCTCTGTGGCATAGCGTCGGCGGAATTCATCCCAGCGACTAGGATCGTGGCCAAACCACTGGCGGAGTTTGGTGCTCGGCGAGATGTCCTTCATCCATTGATCAATAGCCACTCGTTGCTTCGAAAGTCCGCGTGGCCACAGCCTGTCAACGAGGATCCGCATGCCGTCTTCAGGCGCCGGCAACTCATACGCACGCTTCAGCTTGATGTTTCCGGCTGGAACTCTCCCTTTCATAGAACTCTCCAATTCGGCCGCACAGCGTCGCTTGCAGAAAGTGCGAGAGGAGCGGGAACCTTATCGCACAGGCTTCCATCTAATCTATGAGCCCCAAAATGCGGGCTACTATTCAAGGAGATCGACCGATGCAGAAACAACTCACGCTGCTCGTGATGGTTCTTGCCTTACTGAGCCCCGGGCTTCTTTGGGCCGAGGCAGCTAAGCCAACTGACCCGCAGATCGCGCATATCGCCTATACGGCAGGACTGCTTGACGTTGAAGCGGGGAAGCAGGCTCTCGAAAAATCGAAGAACAAGGATGTGCGCGCCTTTGCACAGCGGATGATTGGCGACCATACGGCGGTCAACGATCAAGCTCTGGCTCTGGTGAAAAAGCTCAACGTGACGCCCGAGGATAACGCGACTAGCCAGAGCTTGACCAAGCAAGCGAACGCCACGCGCGAAAAGTTGGCCGGCTTGACGGGTGCTGCATTCGACAAGGCCTATGTCGACAACGAGGTCGCATATCATAAGACGGTGAACGGTGCCCTCAGTAATACTTTGATCCCGGATGCTCAAAACACCGAGCTAAAGTCCCTCTTGCAGAGTGGCCTTAAGGTGTTCCAGTCGCATCTGGATCACGCCGAGCAGCTCGCTACGCAACTGCAATCAGTGAAATCGTGATCGCTAGGAGCGCATCAAAGGCAAGCCAGTCGAGTTAATGGCATGATGAAGCGAGAAAAGCGCAACCACACGACACTTTCTGATCTCGAGCTCGCCAGCCGTATCGCAGCAACAGATGTAGCTGCTGTGCGGCTGGTGACGGGCCGGAACAACCAGAGGCTTTACCGTACTGCTTGGAGCATCCTCAAAGACCGTTCGGAAGCGGAGGAGGCCGTTCAGGATGGCTATATGAAGGCTTTCTACGCCATCAAGACCTTTTCCGGTTCATCGTCCTTGTCCACATGGCTAACCCGAATCGTCGTCAATGAAGCGCTCGACCGGAGACGGCGCGCACAAAAGCGCTCTCGCATGCTCAATCAAGAGTCGGTTCTTGTCTTGGAGGAATATCGGGAAAAGCTCATGGCTGGCTCTCATTCACACTCTCCAGAAAAAATCTTGATGCGACGTCAGATTGCGAAACTGCTGGAGACGGCGATCGCGCGCCTTCCCGACACATTTAGACCCGTGTTTGTATTACGCGAGATTGAGGGCTTAAGCGTGGAAGATACGGCCGAAGCTCTGCAAATCCCGGAAGAGACGGTGAAGACTCGTCTATTCCGCGCGCGCCGTCGCTTGCAGAAAGAGCTCGACCCAGAACTGTGCGGCGCGTTGTCGGAGACCTTTCCGTTCGCGGGTGCCGACTGCGAGGCGATGACCGAGAGGGTGCTTACAAAGTTTTGTCGAGCGCCAACTATCTAACCGGCATTTAGTCAGCAGCCGACGTCGGCTCTTCCCTGAGTTACAACAAGGAACATTTCTATGAGCTCGAATGTGCATGCATTTGAACTGGGAAGAGCCCCAAAATGCGTCGATGTCGGTCGGCCGGACAGAACTGACGTCGAAGCGGCGTTCAGGACGATTATTCGATGGGCAGGCGACGATCCAGAGCGACCCGGATTGATCGAAACTCCCGGTCGCGTTGCTCGTGCATTCGAGGAATTTTTCGCTGGTTATGGCCAGGATCCTGTTCTGATTTTGGAGAAAACCTTCGAGGAAATCGTAGGCTATGACGAGATGATCGTACTTCGTGGCATCCGCTTCGAGAGTCATTGCGAGCATCACTTGGCGCCGATTACCGGTAAGGCCTGGGTGGCGTACGTGCCGAGCGGTCGCGTAGTCGGGATAAGCAAGCTTGCCAGGGTGGTGGATGCTTATGCGAAGCGCCTGCAGATTCAGGAAAAGATGACGGCACAAATTGCCAATACGATCAACGATGTCCTCAAACCTCAGGGGGTTGGCGTCATTCTTAAGGCGACGCATCACTGCATGACCACGCGCGGTGTGCATAAGCCGGATACAGACCTAGTCACGAGCCGAATGCTGGGCTGCTTCCGTGACAATCCGCTGACACGGCAAGAATTCCTGAGCATGATTGATTGACGCCGAAGCGCTGCAGCCGAGTGTAACGCAAACGATGCGATTCTAGATCGCGAAGGCAGTCCACGATGGTGCAAGAAGAGACGAAGTTCACCGGTCCAGACCTTACCCAAGGCATCGCTCTCGATGAGCTCC
>DATDKN010000230.1:0-3979 GCA_036519995.1 Terrimicrobium sp.
TGAATTTCATGACAGAAGAGGAAGGTGATCGGGTGGCCGCCGCTTACGGCGGCAATTATTACCGTCTGGCGCGGATCAAAGAACAGTATGATCCCGACAATTTGTTCCACCTAAATCAGAACATCAAACCGCCTCGACCAGGTCGCAAAACGAGAGTTTCCGTGCAGGCGCCGCAACAGCGGGATTTGTCTGTTACCGGCCAAACGCAGTGATCGAACGCTTTCGATCCCTACCGTGGCTGCAAATGGAAGCAAATCGGTTTACCAGGTAATTTGCTTCTTGTAGGCGTCTTCACCAATGATGTTTTTGACGAATTTTATCCATTCATCAACGTTACTCGCATTGATGACAATCGGCCCCGTTATGACGTCGCTGAGCGGGTGCATCCCGATCTTCTTGTGGAAGTAAAGGATCTCCATCGGAAGATAGCCCTGGAGCCAAAAACCCTGGCTGTGTGAAGCGAGGATTTTTCCCTCCTTGATGCCCTCGAGGGAATTGGGGCTATCGTCCACACTCACGATCGTCATCCCCTTGTCAGAGAGCTTCGGTTTCAGTCCCATCTGATCGGCAACGCTATAGGCCCATGGGCAGGACAATGTGCCCAAGGTAAAAATGTAATTCACATCCTTATTGGTGCTTAGATAGGACTGCATGATGCTGCGGGCCCGCTCAGGATCCGCGCCGATCACGAGTTCATCGACGCTGACGCCAATCTTTTTCATGGCGTACGTCATTCCCTGGCAACGTGCCTTCAACCCCTGATGCGTTGGATCGTGGTTAGCGCACATCATTTTGGTTGGCTTCGGAATCTTGCCCGCGTTCGCTTGCTCAATGACATACTCTCCCAGCTTCATGCCCGTGAGATACTCATCCCCGCCCACATAGGTAAGATAGCGGATCCGCTGGTCCGGAGGGCGAGGATCCTCAATGTTGAAGGCGACCACCGGAATGCCACTGCTGATCGCCTTGTCAAGGATTGGCTCGAGGGCTTTGTTATTAAGGATCGGCACGGCGATCCCATCGGGCCGAGTCGCGATCGCCTGGTTTAGAATCGCAATGAAGCTTTCCAGGCTAGGTTCGCTCGCCGACAGATATTCCGTTTTTACCTCGGGATATCGCTCGCCAAACGTTTTCATGGAAGTCGTTAACCAGTTCATGTTCGGATCGTTGGCGCCGATGTGGGACACCATGACGAACCGATACTGATCCCCTTGGGCGCATACTGTCTCGCCAAACGGTAGAGAGAGGGACAGCAAGAGCGAGAGAGTGGCGATTAAACCCTTCATTTGTGAGCCATTTTCGATTGTATGCAGCTTAGTTCTCCTCGCTAAGCAGTGATTTGATTTGGCATTTCCCTGACTTGCACGTACTTAGTAGCAGCAGACCGGCTATAAACCAATCGAACTGAGGTTGTCAAGAAACCACGTTTCGGTTGTGGGGACTCCATCCGGCACCAGAAAACTCCGGACGACTATGCGCGTGAGCGGGCGAGGTGCGCCGCCTTGTCCGCCAAGTATCGCCTGGATGGCGGTCGCAGTGGCCAGTTCTGCAGCGCTTACCAGAGAAGCCGGAGAGCGCCTCGGCAACGGCGCACCCTGCAATTGACGCTCTAACGCGCATTCGTATTTTTTTTGGCAAGGGTGCGGCGGGAGAGACTCTCGAGCATTACTAGATGCGATAGGACGCGAGGAGCGCGAACTTTCGTTTTGGCGTTACCGCTCCGTTTGGATCGCAGCCTTAATGGTCTGAAATTCAGCTAGGGCTGCTTCGAAATCGTAACCGTTCACCTTTTTTGTCAATACCTGAAAGAGCTCGGCATGCGGGGTTTTTTGAAAATGAGGGAGCAACTCCTCGAGGATATTCCGGGCGTCGAAGTCGTCGTTTTTAAGCAGCAACTCCAGCTCACTAAGCTTCGGGAGGAGCTTGGAGAGGTCCGGAATCGGCTGAGAGCAGGGGCTCGCCGGTTCGAGCTCGCCGAGGTTTGCGATGGAAGCAACAACACGGCGCAGCGCAGGTTCAAAGGTCGAAAGGTCAGTCTCAGTGTGCGCGGAGTTCGAGTCCCGAAGTCCCTGTTCGACGGCCGCAGCGGCAGCTTGTAGCTCCTTGGCGCCGATGCTGCCAGCAATGCCTTTTATGGTATGGGCGATTCGCTCCGCGCGCTGGCGATCTCCTGCTGCCAGAGCCTGGCGGATCTCAGATGCTGCATCAGCCTGGCTCTGCCGGAATTTCAACAGGAGATTGCGATAGAGAGGACGATTACCTGCGACACGTTTGAGTCCGTCAGCGAGATCAATACCGTCGAGGTACTGGATAGCCACTTCTCTGTCGGTGATCGCGGCGGGCGGCCTGCCGGACTGTGGAGAGGAAACCAAAGCGTGCGGCTTGAACCAGCGCTTGATGGCGGCGTAGAGTTCTCCCGGATCGATGGGCTTGGGGAGGTGGTCGTTCATGCCGGCATCTAAGGCCTTGGCACGGTCGACGAGCATCGCATTCGCAGTCATGGCGATGATTGGAAGCGCAGCGAGCTCGGACTGCGCACGGATCGCTCTGGCGGCCTGATAGCCGTCCATCTCAGGCATCTGGATGTCCATCAATACACCATCGAAGGATTCTGTTGTGACTTTCTCCACCGCTTCGCGGCCATTTTGCGCCGTAGAAACGACGACTCCCACATCCCGCAGCAACTGACTCGCGAGCTCCCGATTGATCTCGTTATCTTCAACCAGCAGCACACGGAGACCAGTAAGATCGACAAGCCGTTCACCGTCGGTAACGCGTGGCTCGGTGTCAGCTTCTGAAGCCCCACTGATGAAGGCGCGCATGATAGTATTGAAAAGCGACGAATTGCTGATCGGCTTTACAAGAACACCGACCAGGCCCGCCTGCTCGGCTTGATTGCTCAGCAGCTCACTGCCATAGGCGGTGATGAGAATAAGCTTGGGCCGCTGCTGCAGCGATGTGGCCTCGCGAATTATCCAGGCCGCTGTTAGCCCGTCCAATTCGGGCATCTCCCAGTCCATAAGCACCAGTTGAAATGGGTCACTTGCATCTGCCGTGGTCAATTTGGCGAGTCCTTCCCGCGCCGAGGTTGCTAGCGTGACCTCGAAGGACATTGCCTCCAGCATTTCTTGGAGGATTTCGCGTGAAGTGCTGTTATCATCGATCACGAGAACGCGGGTCCCGCGAAGATCGGCCGCGGCAAGATGGTGCGCTCGGGCGGCCCGATCTTGACAGCCGAAGCGGGCGGTAAACCAAAAGGTGCTTCCTTTGCCGGGCTCGCTCTCCAGACGAAGCTGACCGCTCATCAACTCCACCAAGCGCAGCGAGATAGAGAGGCCGAGCCCGGTCCCACCAAACTTGCGCGTGGTGGAGGAATCAGCTTGGGTGAACGGCCGAAACAGACGGGCTTGCTGGTCGGGCGTCATTCCGATGCCAGTGTCACTGACGGCGAATTCGAGTTCAACTTCGCCGTCATCGATTCGTACCGGCTTCACGGAAACGACAACTTCTCCCTGCTTGGTAAACTTAACGGCGTTGGAACAGAGATTCACCAAAACCTGCTGCAGGCGCAGGGGGTCACCCACGAGATGGAGCGGCGTCTCGGAAGCTATTCGGAACAAGACTTCCAGTCCCTTCTCGTGAGCGCGCATGCCGACCACGCTCGTGAGGTTTTCGAAGACTTCCTCGAGACCGAACCCGATGCGCTCCATGGTTAGTTTTCCCGCCTCGATTTTGGAGAAGTCGAGGATATCATTGATGATCCCCAGCAGCGAATGGGCGGAGCGGTCGATCTTCTGGAGATAATCGCGCTGCCTCGGCGTAAGATCCGTTTTCATGCAAAGATGCGCCATGCCGAGAATGCTATTCATCGGAGTGCGAATCTCGTGGCTCATGTTTGCCAGGAAATCACTCTTTGCCTGTGTCGCCTCCTCGGCCTTTTGCCTTGCCGCGCGAACTGCTTCCTCCGCGCGTTTGCGCT
>DATDKN010000231.1:0-3663 GCA_036519995.1 Terrimicrobium sp.
GAACCCGAGAACTGATATCGAACAAATCAACGAGGATCGACGTAAGGCGATCCAGCAAAACATCGAAGTGATCAGCGTCGACAACTTAAAAGCGGCGAGATCCGCAAGGCGATATCGACAGGATTTTACGGGATTGAGGAGCGTTTCGCCACCCCCGCCGAAACCCTGCGCGAGGGCAGGGGCGATTGCGAGGACCGCCGGACCTCGACCAAACGTTCTCCTCGGTGCGCCAGGCCCACCATACATATCCACCTTGAGCTCGGTGCGCTGACGCGATTACGCCATCATGAAATATTTCTTGCTGCGCCATCTGGATGTGCCGGCCGACAACCTGCTGCTGGCGGTGGTCGACATTCCCGACGGGAAGCATATGGTCCTCCTGGCGGGAGAGGCGCTGCCCCTCTGCCAGGCCGGAAACCGCGTTTTGTTCATGGGCACGCGCCCGAAGGGCATCCTGGTCCTTGACAACAAGAATCGGGACAAACCGCCGCCCGCGCTCGAAAGCGCGCCCTATCACGACGCCCATTTTCTCATGAACGAAAAGAAGGCTCTGAAAAAGGGCGGCGACAACGTATGGCGGGGCCGGCTCATCCCACTCGAGCCGATCAGCGTCCGCCTGATTCAGCAGCGTGGCCGTAAAATCGTCGGTGACCTCGACTTTGACTGGCGAGTCCCGGTTAAAGATGCGCAGCGGTTTTCGGATCGCCTCCTCGGCACCATTTTTGTCAAGGTGTTCCAGGCGGATTACGTTGCCGAGGAGGTCGGGGATCCCGCCGCGGAGCCGGTCGAGCTTGCCTAATCCATCCTCCCTAAGGGAGACGAGAAATCCGGCCGGAACGCTGCGATCGTTGATGGCGGCAGCGAGTTGTTCGTCGAAATGCTTCCCGTCCTCGCTTAATGGATGATAGTAGATATACTCCTCGAACTGGTCGAAAATAAAGAACAGTCGCCCATAGAATGCCTGGCAGCATCGTTTGATGAATTCATCCAGGCTCAACGCGTAGAGCTGCTCGACCGTGGCGAGTTTCAAGCCTGAGCGAAATGTTTCCAGGAACGAGTCGAACAAGAGTGGGGGAGAATGAGGATCGCTTTGCTGACGGAGGCGGTTAATCGTCTTCAACAAAGAGTTGAGGATTTCGCGACGAAGCTTTAGCTCGAAATCAGGAGATTGCCATTCGCGGAAGAGAATCGCGGCTACCCGATGCTCATCCTTCCCGAGCTCGGGCAGCACGCCGGCCACAATGAGGGAAGTCTTCCCGACACCACTTTCACCATAAAGGATGGTTAAAGAGGATGCATAAAGATTCGAGACGACTAAATCGATCTCCTTTGCGCGCCCGGCAAAGAACTCTTGATCCTCTTCCGAGAAGGGCACCAACCCTTTGTACGGACAGCGCATGCTCCTATAAGAAGAGGTTGTAAATTGGGTCCTGAAGAGTTTTGACGAATTCTTTCAGGTCCGAATCCTGGATCTGCACGCCCCGGCCGTTCCAAACCGCGATATCATACGAGGTCGGTTGGAATTGGACGGCCCAATGGTAACGAGGTCGGGCAGGCAAACCTTCGCTACCCGTCGAGCGCGGTGGCGGAATGTTAAACGCCTCCGCAAGGGGATTTGCTGCCGGCGGCGCGCTGTTTGTGGGAACATCGACGCGCCCTGTCGGTGCCAACGGAACAATCGGAACCCCCGGATCATTCATCAGGGTGTTCAAACTGTCGAGGATCACGCGCACATTCCAGTCCTCAAGACTGTATCCAAGAAATAGGAATTGCGATTTTCGAAAATGATTCGCGAGTCGGAGGGGGATTACCGGTGGAGCGGCGTTCAATCTCGAGAGGAATTTCACGTAATCTTCTTCGGTAATGACATAGCTATCCTGGGGCGAGTTGGCGGGAGTGCTAACAGCCACGTCCGGTTGGCGGTCAATTGAACCGTGCATCTTATACAAGACCGTCCGCGATTCGGGACTGAGATCTACTTCCCCAGGCTCCACAAAGCCAGGCGGCGACTTATGCTTGCGGAGAATCACTCGTCCTTGCTGGGCAATGTTAGTGCAGTGAATAACTGTATCGAACGGCACCCCGGCTTCTTCCAAGGCATCTTCCATGAGGGTGTCATAATTCGTCGTGACTATGACCATCGGGTGCAAGGCAGGCGTGGCCAGAAATCGATGAACCTCGGTGATCTCCCCGCGCTCAAAGATCTTGCGCAGCCTGTCTGCCAGCGGGGTATTTGGATTTGTCTTGGTATAATAGGAAGCTACCCGAGCCAAGTTCTCGGTATCGCGCAGCCGCCACGCGGGCAAGTTGGCAAGCCTCGCTATGTAGTCCGCCAGCTCGGCGCCGCTGGGAAGAAAGTTTGAGAAGGGAGCATACTGCCATTCACTTCCGGATGGTCGTCCACACAATGGAACCCCTGCTCCAAGAAAAGGAACAATGGTGCGATTCTTAAACGAGGTGACAATGTCAGCGTATGGTATCCCGCCGAGATCCCTTTGCGGAGGAATTTGACTGATCGAAATATCACGGGCCTCTTTGTCGATGAGCATGGCAACGCGCTGCTTGAGATCAGCCTCGGAAGTCAATGTCTCCTTCTGAACAGGATAAGGACTTTGACGGTCGCGCCAGGCAATCTTCCACTCCATTATCCCATTCCTTAGTTGGAGGCGGAATCCTTTCGACTTATCTCAAAGAGGATCGCCCGGTTACGGAAACACCGGGATGGCAACACAAATTGCCGAATGCTCCGATGCAAGACCGGCGTTCGCAAATTGCGCCAAGTCGACATGTGAGTCTAATACCAATGACCCTGAGACCTGCTACAACCACGCTGCACCCTTGTCAAGCTGGAGGTTGCCTTCTGAATCGCTTTGCACGAGAGCTCGCCCGAATGAAACGCGGCGCGTGGGCAGTCCTCCCATTTGCCATTAGGCAGTTCTGCGATGTTACAGCTCTTCGAGCTTTCTGCCATAACTGGAAAGCTTTTCTAAAATGCCTTCGGATTTGAATAACTCAGATCGTTTGTACGATGGAAAGGCGAAGGATTGTCTCTGGCCGCCCAGCTCGACTATGCGCAAGAATCCCTGATCTCCTACCCAATACCACAGCTGAAGAAAAGCATGCTTAAAGGACATGTCGGTCTCGATTCGCCACCAGCCTGTGTCGGGCGAAAGCTCGCGACCGTTATTAGCCAGCAGGAACGCGTTCACTTGTTCGATATGCTGAGGATTTACCATATAGACGAGTAGCGTGTTCATACCTTGCCTCGAGCGTCGTCTGCACGGGTCAGAGTTATTCGTCAGGTTTGTTTCGGATCTCGTTGTGGGGGCGTTGGCTCTCGCAATAATTTGATATTAAAGGCGGATCTTATGAATCTGGCTGAGTGCGAGCCGATTATGGGTCATTTTGCGACGAGGATCAAGTCAATTGGAAGCCGCTGGCTCGCGCCTTTGGTGTGATTCAGCTTCCGACATCCGGCTCAGCCGGCGTCAATCACATGGGTTTTGGCAGGGGACCTAGAGGCCTTCGAGAGGAGCAACGCTCGCCTTCGGGATGCAATGACGCGCGTCGATCGCGACTTGTATGGATTCGAAAGTTCTCGCCTTGAGACACACCGGGAAAGGCTATTGGACTTCTCGAAGGATTTCATCCAGGCGCTGGTCT
>DATDKN010000232.1:0-3596 GCA_036519995.1 Terrimicrobium sp.
GCCCGAACGGCTCATCGAACAGACGACGCCGTGGTCGGCCATCAGCTTCTGGAATTGCTCGCTGGTATACTGGCTGCCACGGTCGGAATGATGCAGCAGCGCATCAGGTTTACCCCGTCGCCAGATCGCCATCACCAGGGCATCGGTGACGAGCTGCGCTGTCATCGCAGCCCTCGCGCCGGGAGAAGAGATCGATAACAGCAGCCTGTGTGTGCCGAAAATTCGATTCGCCTAGACGCGAGGCAGCGACTCGGTAATCCTGCCACCTGATGATCGAGCTACTCCAACTGATTCTCCACATCGTGGCCTCGCTTTTTAAGTCGAGAGCGAAGCTCGAGGCAGAAATCCTAGTCCTTCGCCAACAGCTCAACGTGCTCTGCCGGCAGGTATCGAAGCGACCACAACTCAACAATGCCGATCGCTTTCTGTTGGTTTGGCTCTATCGCTGGTTCCCTTCCATTCTCGACGCGATTGCAATCCTCCGGCCGGAGACGATCATCCGCTGGCATCGAGGGGGGTTCCGGACATACTGGCGCTCGCGGTCAGGCAATCGTGTAGGCAGACCGAGGATCTCAGCCGAACTACGCAAGCTCATTGGCGAGATGAGCCGCGCAAATCACCTCTGGGGTGCGCCACGCATTCATGGTGAACTGCTCAAGCTCGGCTTCACGCTCGCTCAGTCGACGGTCGCGCGGTACATGTATCGCGGCCCACCATCCCAGGGCTGGCGGACCTTTCTGACCAATCATGCCGACGACATCGCGGCCATCGATCTCTTCGTCCTGCCGACGATTACATTCCGGCTGCTCTATTGCCTTGTGATTCTGCACCACGGGCGCCGACTGTGGGTATCGTTCGGGGTGACGAAAAATCCGACTGCGGAGTGGATTTCGCGCCAAATCACCGAGGCGTTCCCCTGGGACAGTGCACCTCATTACCTTATTCGGGACCGGGACACTGCGTATGGCCCGCTCTTCGTGCAGCGTTTGCGCGCCATGGGCATTCGGGACAAGCCGATCGCGCCCCGATCGCCGTGGCAGAACCCGTACGTCGAGAGACTGATCGGCACGATCCGACGGGAATGTCTCGACCGCATGATCGTGTTCGGGCAGGCGCATCTGTGCCGGATCCTGGGCAAGTTTGCCGCTTATTATAATGAATCGCGCATTCATCGCTCGCTGGACAAGGATGCCCCGTTCCATCGGGCGATTGAGCGCGTCGGGGCCATCACATCACAGCCTGTCCTCGACGGCCTTCATCATCAATATCGTAGAATCTGATTTTCGGCACATACACCCTCCCGAGTCTTTTTGCCAGTACAACAGCACCATCCATTTGCCATCTCTCGGCGACAGCACAGGATAGAGTGTCCTTCCCTCCGGTGGGAGGTGGTGTTGGTTTGGTCCGATTCCGTCGATCTCTCCAGAGATGATCCAATCGGCGCGACCAGCGCCGGGGTTACCGCTTAGTGCCGCATGTCGCTCGCCGGCGCGTTTGCAAACTCCGCCTCGAACTGCGAAATTTCCCGCATCAACTCTTCCAAGACCCGCTGGCGCAACGCGGCATCCGAGCCGAACGTCAGCTCAGCGACGGTCTTGGCGAGTGCGGTAATGATTTCGTCCACATCAATGGCGTCCTTTTCGCCGCTCAACGAGCCGTACTCCGCATAGAAGTCGTCGATCACGTCGCCGATCTGACAGTGCAGACAGGGCCGCTCATCATTCGTTTCGGTGTTATCCGACATGGTCATCCTCACATGCGCAGATCAGGTCCCGTGGAGTCGCCGGCGTTCGGGCCGCGCCCCAAACCACCGCCGGCGGTCAGGAAATCTTGGGGGTCCCGAGAGGGGACAACCAACGTTCTATATAATCATTAGGCTTTCTTCGAGAAGTGTCCCACCAGTTATGTTCCATTCGTAAGTGTCCGGTCTGAGAGCATTCTCACGCTGTCTGTGCGTGTTCTGGCCGCTCGGGTGGGTAGAGCACGCCCCCCGGGAATGGCAGTTAAAAGTTCGCTATTGTCGTGAGAAAGGTGCATGCTTACGCATCACCGACAGGGCTTCCCTGGGCGTTGGTGATTGAGAGACCGGTTGCGCTCCCGCCTGTATGGCTAGAGGAGGGCAGCATGTCCAAGACTGACGAATACCGTCAGTTTGCCAATGACTGCATCGTGTGGGCGCGCATCGCGACCTCTGACTATCAGCGCGAGCAAATTTCTCGAACTCGCCAAAAAATGGATGAGCGACGCGGAGAGCATTGATCAGGGCACAGAGCTGTGACCTAAGGAAGCCGCCAAAGCATCAGAAATGGCGGGTGTGAAATAGATCGTCTGTTTGCAACCGACGAAGAACGGCAACTCTGCAAACGGAGGCTTATCAAGGGACCGCAAGAGTTCCGAGATATTCGCAGCATTAGAGAGCAAACTCACCTTGCACGCTGGCGACCTATCCTGCCTGATTTGCTACCATCAGCGTCATGAGCGCCAAGAAACGGCCACTGCTTAGAATTGAAGACGTAATCCGTCTCCTTCGAGACGAAGTTGAGCGTGCTGGCAGCCAAGCCGAATGGGCCCGGAGAACAGGCGTGGACAGGACAAGCCTGAATGCTGCCCTCTCCGGTAGGAAATATCCAACGGAAGACATTCTGAAAATACTTAATCTCGAAAAAGTGGTTGCCTTTGAGCAAGGTCGGGCGCGCCCCCGATGAACGCCTTTGTCGTGAGCGGGCTAATCAAACGCACTAGTTGACGCGTCTGTCGGTTACGACTTAATACGTTTTGAGTATTCCGTTTTGTTCATAATTTCACCAGCTTGTGCGCAATGCGGGCAAGAATATCCGAAACGGGAAGCACGGCAAAGGCCTGTGCAGGTAGCTTAATTTTCTCGGGTTTGGGTGTTGATCTACCTAGCTTGTAGAGTGGCCCTCCAGAGAGCTTTTGCCAGCACGGCAGCACCATTCATTTGCCATCTCTCGGCACGAGCAAAGTATAGAGGCTCCTTCCCCGCGGTGGCTGCTTCTTATCCCATTCCTTCCAGAGTTCGTTGACGGCGTTGCTCGCGGAAGACAAAGGAATTCCCAATTTCACGAGTTCGTTCTTGAGCGCTATTTTGTAGACCTCTTCCACTGAAAAGAGACGATGCCTGAGATGCCTACCGCCCGACGGTTTTCTGCGCTTTTCGGATGCTATCAGTCGTTTGGCTGAGGGCATGTGGGGTGGTCTGCGACGACCTGTGCCCGTGCAAGCTATCAAGCGCATCGAAAAAAAAGCGTCGATTGGATTCGGCTCTCGGCGAGAGCGGGCAGGACAAAAACCTATTAGGCGGGGATTTTCGCCTCGTCCGCGTGCGGCTCGCGCAGCACATAGCCGCGGCCCCATACTGTTTCAATGTAGTCCTTGCCATTCCACGCGCCGGCGAGTTTCTTGCGCAGCTTGCACATGAAGACGTCGATAATCTTGATCTCCGGCTCGTCCATGCCGCCGTAAAGGTGGTTGAGGAACATTTCCTTGGTCAGCGTCGTGCCTTTGCGCAGGCTCAGGAGCTCCAGCATCTGGTACTCCTTGCCGGTGAGATGCACGCGCGCGCCGTTCACTTCCAC
>DATDKN010000233.1:0-3807 GCA_036519995.1 Terrimicrobium sp.
GAGCGGGTGCGGCGCAAACCCGGGGCGGTGCATGAGATCCTGGAGAGAGTCGAGAAGGGAGATTACGCGGGCGCTGTCCAAACGGGCGAGGGAAGTCGTGACTTTGTCGCGCGGGTTCTCAGCTATGCCCTAACGCATCGGGAGAAGTCCGTTTCCGACGCGCTGCTCCGTGCGGCGGGTCGCGAACCCAAGCGCTACAATCGCGGCCTGTCTATCCTGGATACCGTAATTACGCTGGCGCCCCCTGCTTGGACTTTTGGGCACGGTGATCGGTATGATTCACTCCTTTGGGTTACTCGGCGGACAGGAAATCGAAGCTCCCCAGGCGATCGCTGGAGGAATTGCGGAAGCACTGATTGCTACGGCCTGCGGCCTGGCGGTGACCATTCTTGCCTTGCTGCCATTTAACTACCTCAACGCACAGCTCGAGGGAGCTCGCAACGACATTCAGGACGCAGCCAGCCACCTTGAACTTCAACTCGCGCGGGGCCGGACGACTGCACGGGTTGAAGCTGCACAGCTCGCCCAGATGACCATCCCCTCGCCACGGAGCGCACGAAAGGCGCGCATCGAGATCATACCATTGATCGACATCATTTTTTTCCTGCTCGCCACCTTCGTGATGGTGTCACTTTCGATGATCAAGAATCGGGGCATCCCTCTGAACCTGCCCACCGCATCCTCTGCTACTCCACAGGATCGCAGTGATTGCACAGCGATCACCGTGACGGCTGAGGGAGATTTGTATTTCAACAAGGATGCCATGAGTCTGCAGGAAGTCGTAGAACCCCTCAGGGCGCTGAAGATGACCACGACCGATCCGCTGGTTTTTATCCACGGTGATGCAAAGGCTGAATTCGGCACGGCCATCGCAGTGCTTGATGAAGTCCGGAAGCTCGGAATTGCCAAAGTGGCGATCGGGACTAAAAGCCGGTGAACGCACTTGCCAGAGTTTCACCGATCCTGAGTGACGGCAGAGAACGGCACACTACCTTGTCAACAGAAGGTCCTGGTAAGGCATATATCCTCAGCTTGCTCCTGGCAGTCTGGATTCATGCTGCCGTCATCTTCAGGTGGCAAGGAAGATCCGATTTTCAACCGGCTGAGCATGGCGTGGTCAACGGAGAGTCGGCGATCGAAGTAGCATTGATCGCAGCAGTGCCGGAGACGCCGCCGACGGATGAAATCAGTAGCGCAGATGAGATGCTGACAACACCCGAGACGGTCCAGATACAGGAGCCCTCGACAGAAATTTCCGAGCAATCGGAGCCGGAACCGCCACCTACTGAAGAGTTGCCCCTGTTCAACACGGTTCAGGAATCGCCGGAGCCGGAGAGGACTCGCAAGACCGAAGTAAAGCCCGCTCTCCGCCCGACAACTGCCGCAAAGCCGAAGACTACCAGTAATCGCGAGAGGGCGCCCGCTCAGGACCATTCCCGCGGAAAACCTGGCACTGACTCCCTCGCGGCCCGTTCAGCGGGAAGCCAAACGAGCAAACCTGCCTACCTCTACAATCCGCACCCGTCTTACCCAGAGGCCGCTCGAAAGGCCGGTCAAACTGGCGTCGTCACGCTGCGCGTCTCGATAAACGAAAAGGGGCGGGTAAGTGCCGTCAGCCTCGTGAAGTCCTCCGGCTACGCGTTACTGATGACCGAGCGCGCGGGGCGGTGCAGCGTTGGATTTTTCGCCCGGCACGACGCGACGGCAAGGCAGTAGCTACACAGGTGGAGGTCCCTGTGCGTTTCAGCCTCGATCGCTGAAGCCATGCCCTAGGCGCCAATGGGAGTACCCGGAATGCGCGGGGCGACCTGCCGCCTGACCCATTCGCCTGCCACGTCCAGCAGTGTCACCAGCGCAAGAATGAAAAGGAGCACAGTGGCGAAGCGATCCCATTGGTAATATTCCTGATAAACATGGAGCAGGACTCCCACGCCGCCGGCACCCACATACCCGACGATTGAGGCCGACCGAATGTTGTACTCCAGCATCCAAAGGGAATAGCTCCAAATCAACGGACGCGTATTCGGCCAGAGACCATGCTGAAAAAGCTTGGATTCGCCCCGCACCGATGGCCCTCAAGCCGCGAGCGACTTCGAGGTCGACCGATTCGAAAGCGTCGCCGAAGAAACTTTCCCAGGTAGCCGAGGCTATAGAAGCTGAGACCAAGCACGCCGGCCAGTGGGTACGGACCAACCACGGCCACCGCGATCAGCGCCCAAATCAGACTCGGAATGGTGCGGATGCAATTCATGATCATTCGCGAGATCGCTACCAGCCAGCGCGGTGAAAGAGTTTGTGCCCCAGCGACAGCCAGCGGAAAGGCCAGCAAGATGGAAAAGAAGGTCGCCAAAACGGCAATCTGTATTGTTTCAATCAGCGCTTCGAGGATCTGACCCGACACGGAAAGGTCCGGGGGAAAGAAGCGCTTGAGAAAGCGGACAAGATTCCCCGCATGATCCAAGTCGCGCCCCGACCCTCGCATCGCCGGAAGCGAAAACGCTATCGCCAGTAGGAAAATAATCAGCGAAACAGACGTAATGTTGAGCCGGTGATGCCAGGGGAGGTCCGGTAACCTAGCAGGAGCGGCACCGCGGGTCTTACTGTCGGGCGGCGGCATTGTCCCGGCCAGCTCTCGCCGCCCGAAGTGTCCATTCTTGCGGCTGAGCCGGATTCAAAGTGATTACGAGATCCGCGAATCGTTCGACGAGCTCCGGGTCGTGGAGCACACAGACGACAGTGCGAGATCCTTGACGTGTTTGCGCCCGAAGGATCTGAAGGACCCGGAATGTGAGGTCTGGATCAAGGTTCGAAACCGGCTCGTCGGCAAGGAACATCTCCGGCTCCTGAAAAAGCGCACGGGCAAGTGCAGCCCTTTGCTGCTCACCGCCGGAAACTTCGAACGCACGGCGATGCACGTCCGCACCAAGACCGAGGGTGCTGAGAGTTTCAAAGGCTTCGGCCTGATCGGTGCGCGGGAAGCCGGCGAGCGTGCGCCACCAGGGATATCTGCCAAGCCGGCCGCACAGCACATTGTGAAGAAGCGTTCCATTGCCAATGAGGAGAAAATCTTGGAATACGATCCCCAGGCGCTTGCGAAAGGCGGGTGGCGAGTGATGGCAACCATGTGCACAGCGGAAGACGACTTGACCCTCCGAAGGTTCGAGCGTTCCAGCGAGGCATCCCAGAAGACTGGTTTTTCCTGCTCCGGAAGGACCGACAACGGCGATGAACTTTCCACGCGGCACCTCGATATCAATCCCGCGAAACAACCATCGCCCGCGTCTCTCCAAACCCAACCCGCGAAGGGTCACCTGTTCCGAAGGCAGCATCACTCGCTGCCGCGTTTGGCGAGCGCGACAGATTCTTTCAGCGAGCCAAGGTGTGTGGCGGAGTCCACCTCCACCAAGCGAGAAGTGAAGACCCGATCGCGAAGTTCCGGGTTTTCATTGTTCATGGCAAGCAGCGCGGCGCGCAGAGCCGTCCGGTCCGCATCCGAAATCGATGAGCGAATTGCGATGACATGGGTAGGCACAGGGCCCTGTTCCGTGAGTCGACGCAGCTTTTGGCGCTGCTCAGGGGTAAGATGCTTGTCCTTGTCCAGAACATAATAGCTGACTGCGGCCGCCTCGGCATCACCGTTGAGCACGCGTTCCACCGCAGAGACATACCCGGAACCAAACCAGACATTTCCTTCGCCAAAGAACTCCTCCGCTTTACCCGAATCAGAAATTAGATTCTTCTGGCGCAGATCCCACAGCGGGATCACGTAGCCGGAGGTGCTTGTCTTGCCCGAAAAGGCAATCGGCT
>DATDKN010000234.1:0-2245 GCA_036519995.1 Terrimicrobium sp.
AAGATCGCCTGCGCCCAATGCTGGATTTATCAAACCTGGGTGGCCCTCGAACGAAGCGGCTTTCTCGTTCGGCTCACCCACGCGATTCCTTCAGAGGGCATTTTGGTCGCTCTGACCAATTTGCTGACGGCAGACTTTCGCGTTCCCGAGCAGGTTTTTTTCGTGGGAGTTGTCGCGGACCACTTGGCTGATGCTCGCGCACATCTTCACCTGGTGCAAAACAATGCTCACGCCTGCCGATTGCGCAACGCTGCCTTCATGCCGCTTTGGCCTCACCCCAATTTGCTGGCGCGGGATCCGGCCCGTCTGGACCGCTTTGAAAATGTTTGTTTTTTCGGAGAGATCTCCAACCTTGCGCCGGAGCTCGCTGATACCCGCTGGCAAAACAAGCTTCGAAACGAACTTGGGCTCAATTTCATCATCTGTGGCGCCGATCGCTGGCATGACTATCGGGAAGCGGACTGTGTTGTGGCGATCCGGGGCTTCGGACGTTCCCGCTACGTTCACAAGCCCGCGACCAAACTCTACAACGCCTGGCTGGCAGGCGTTCCATTTATTGGCGGGACAGATTCCGCCTATGCCGCCGATGGAGAGCCGGGACGCGACTTCCTGCAAGCCGCGACACCCGGAGAGCTCTTCGCCCAACTTCGACGTCTCCAAGAGGATCCTTCACTGCGAAAACAGCTGGTTGCGGCTGGCGCGAACTCCAGCAGAAACTTCTCGTTCGACGCTACCCTCCAGCGCTGGCAGCGGCTGCTAGGCGAAACTGTTCCAGAACTTGCAGCGCGCTGGAGAAATAAAAGCAGCGCAGAGCGCGGTCTCTTTCGTGCGCTCCAGGCGGCCAGCGTTTGGCTCGATTCGCGACTTAGGTATTGAGGTATCGTGTCGCCAGCCAGCTAATCGTCGCAGCTGGGGCGGTCCTCATGGCAGCGAAGATTTCCGCAAGCGCCAGACGCGGTGTCCGGCAAGAAAGAGCTCCGGCGGCCTTGAGGTGATGCATGGCGACGGTGCGGCGCATATCGCTTGTCCGCGAATCGCGCCCGGCAAGCAGCTCATAATAAAGCTTCCAAAATGCTCTCCTCTGGGAGGGAGTGAGACCTTCGCGGAATTGCGCGATCAATTGCGCTTCGGTCTTGTCCAGTTCGCGCCCGAAAGTCCGCCTGACTTCGCGGTCCGAAACTTGCCCCGCTTCTGCGAAGGCTTGTTCTCGCCAGACCTTGGACATCGACGTTGCGAGGTGTCGATAATCGATCAGGCGCTGAGGGAGGTTTGCGCTACGGTATCTCGAAATAACGCGTGTCCAGAGCTCGTAATCCTGCGCGATACGGTAGTTCTGATTGTATCCGCCGAATTCATCCCGAATGACGTCGGCGCGAAACATGACCGAAGTGTGCATGAACGGATTGAGAAACGGCGCACTCCAGGTGATTCCTTCATGGGAGATTGGCGCATCGAGCAGACCGACAAGCTTGCCTTGTTCGTTGATGATGCGGCCATTGGTGCCGAGGAGAACAATCTCTGGACTCTCCTGCGCTGATTGGTATTGAAGCGCCAACCGATTTGGATGCGCCAGATCATCGGCGTCATGCCGGGCGATCCATCGTCCGCGTGCCAACCCAAGACCATGGTTCAAGCACGCTGTTTGCCCGCGGTTGTGCTCGTTCCGGATCACCTTAATGCGCGGGTCCTTTGATGCCGATTCGGCAAGTTCTGCAGATCCGTCAGTCGAGCAATCGTCAACAATCAGGAATTCGAAATGTCCAAAGGTCTGGCCAAGGATGCTGCGAATTGAGGGCTCGAGAAAGGGGCCTGCATTGTAGACCGTCATTAGGACGGTAACGACCGGTTCGCTCATCCAAGAACACGGCGGAAAATGGCCGCGTGCCTTTCGACCCACTTGGTGCCGTCATAGCTCGCTTCCGCATGCAACCGAGCTGCGCGTGCGACTTGACCGAGCCGGGGAAGAAGCGCTTCGACCGCCGCGGCAAGTTGCTCGCCTGTCGGCGTAATCAATTCCTCCCAAGTAAGCGGAGCAGGGATCAGCTCGCCGCAAGAAGCGGGAACCAATTCCGGAAGACCACCCGACCCTGAGGCGACTACTGGCAGTCCTGAAGCGAGTGCTTCAATAACGACCGTCGGGCAGGGATCGAGGTATTTCGGATGGAGCAGGATGTGGTGCGCGCGATAGAGTTCCGCGGCTTCCTCCTGGGTGAATGAGGCCACCAGAGTTACTTTCTGCTCCAGC
>DATDKN010000235.1:0-13808 GCA_036519995.1 Terrimicrobium sp.
TCAAATCCTTGGAGATCATCACGGGAGCATCCTCCATCTCTATGAACGCGACTGCTCGGTCCAGCGCCGCCATCAAAAGGTCGTCGAAGTGGCGCCGGCCGTCGCGCTCAACGGGCGGATTCGCGACGAAGTCTGCGCTGCGGCGGTGCGAATCGCCCGCGAGGCGAAATACTTCAATGCCGGCACCGTCGAGTTTCTCGTGGATATTGAAAGCGGCGATTGGTGCTTCATCGAGGTGAATCCTCGCGTTCAGGTGGAGCATACCGTCACAGAAGTTGTCACCGGCATTGACATCGTCCGCTCGCAGATTCTGGTGGCTCAAGGTCATGCGTTGCATGGCCCAGTGATGCGTCTTCCGGAGCAGAGCGAGATTCCGCGGTACGGCTTCGCTCTCCAATGTCGCGTGACCACAGAAGACCCCGCGAACAACTTCGTCCCGGACTATGGAAAGATTCATACCTATCGTTCCCCCGCCGGGTTCGGGATAAGACTCGATGGCGCCTCTGCCTACGGAGGAGCGACGATCGCCCCCTATTACGATTCCCTGCTCGTCAAGGTGACCGCTTGGGGAGTCGATTTCAAAGAAGCGTGCCAAAGAATGGATCGAGCCCTGCGCGAGTTCCGCATCCGCGGAGTCAGGACGAACATCCCGTTTCTGGAGAACGTCGTAAACAATGCGATCTTTCAAGAAGGAGGCGCCACCACAGGCTTTCTCGATGATAATCCCGATCTTTTTCGATTCGTTCCGCAAAAGGATCGGGCGACGAAACTCCTCAGCTTTATCGGCGAGACGATCGTCAATGGGAATAAGGAGGTCGCGGGGAAATTTAAGCCGGCCAACATGCGGTCAGTCGTTGTCCCCGAGCACGAGGCGTCATCTTCGCCTCGCAACGGGACGCGTCAGCTTCTTGAGAAGCTGGGAGCTGAAGGGTTTGCCGGGTGGACGCGAGAGCAATCGCAACTCCTGCTGACAGACACAACCTTCCGTGATGCACATCAATCGCTCTTCGCAACGCGCATGCGCAGCCACGACATGTTGGCGATTGCGAGATTCGTTTCCGAGCGATTGCATAACTTTTACAGCCTCGAGATGTGGGGCGGCGCAACCTTCGACGTGGCGCTGCGCTTCTTGCATGAGGATCCGTGGGAGAGACTGCAGCGCCTGCGCGAGGCGATTCCAAATATTTGTTTTCAGATGCTGCTGCGGGCATCCAATGCTGTCGGCTATACCGCTTATCCGGATAACGTCGTCGAAGAGTTTATCTCCGAGTCCGCCGCGCAGGGGATCGATATCTTTCGTATTTTCGATTCTTTAAACTGGCTGCCAAACATGAAGGTGCCCATGGAGGCAGCCGTGAAGAGTGGGAAAGTCTGCGAAGCAGCAATCTGCTACACGGGAAATCTTCTCGATCCGAAGCGCGACAAGTATTCGCTAAGCTATTATATAAGGAAGGCCAAGGAACTCGAGCGCATGGGGGCGCACGTTCTCGCGATCAAGGACATGGCGGGTGTCTGTCGGCCCTACGCGGCGGAAAGGCTGGTTAAAGTTCTGCGAGAGGAGGTCGCCCTGCCTATTCACTTCCATACCCACGACACCAGCGGTATCAATGCGGCCACGCTTCTGAAGGCGAGCGAAGCAGGAGTCGATGTCGTCGATGCCGCCGTGGCCTCGATGAGTGGCACGACCAGTCAGCCCAATCTCAATTCGTTGGTCGCCGCCTTGGAGAACACCGACCGCAGTCCGGGAGTCGATCTCGAGGCTCTAAATGAATGCGCCGACTATTGGGAAGTTGTTCGCCACTATTATCTCCCCTTTGACAGCAGTCCAAAGTCCGGCACTGCGGAAGTTTATCTGCACGAAATGCCGGGCGGCCAATATACAAACCTCAAAGAACAAGCGGAGTCGATGGGCCTGGGGCATAAATGGCCGGAGATTGCCCGCACCTACGCCGAGGTGAACATCGCCTTTGGCGACATCGTGAAGGTTACCCCTTCCAGCAAGGTCGTGGGCGATATGGCTCTCTTTCTGGTGAGTCACGGCACGACCATCCGGCAACTCGAACGGCTGGGCGCCAACCATACCCTCACTCTGCCAAATTCGGTCGTGGAAATGTTCTCCGGTGCTCTCGGCGAACCCGACGGCGGGTGGCCGCAAAAGATGCTCGACGTGGTGCTGCGCGGCCAGCGCCCGAAACCCGGACGACCCGGAGAACATCTGGCGCCGGTGGATCTTGAGGAGACCAGCGCGTCGCTTCGCGAGAAGACAGGTCACGACGTAAGTCGCACCGACTTGCTTAGCTACCTGATGTATCCGCAGGTATTTCTCAGCTTTGATCAAAAGCGGCAGCTCTACGGCGATGTGAGCGTCTTGCCCACACCTCAGTTTTACTATGGCATGGAGCCCGGCGAAGAGATCCTCGTCGAGCTCGAGCCGGGCAAAACCCTCATCATTAAATTCCTCACCGTGGGAGAGCCCCACCCCGAGGGAAAGCGGACAGTTTTCTTCGAGCTGAACGGTCAGCCGCGGGAAGTTGCTATTCAGGATGAGTCGCTGAAGGCACAGACTGTCGAACGCACCAAAGCGGATCCGGCCAACCCCGGTCATGTGGGCGCGCCTATTCCGGGAGCCGTGACGGGCATCATGGTTGAGACTGGCGAAAGTGTCTCCAAAGGCGATCGGTTGCTCGTTATCGAAGCGATGAAAATGCAGACCACGGTTTACGCGCCGATCGCCGGCAAGCTCGTCGAGAGACTGGTTCAAGTTGGCGAAACCGTGGATACAAAGGATCTGCTCGTCGTGATCGAAGCAACGACATGACAAAGTGCGGCGAGCGTGGCAACGTCCGGCCGCGTCTGTGGTCAAGGAGGGCGTGCTCACCAAGGCCTGCCCGCGAATTCTCGAGTGCGGTGGCAGTTTTAGCGCTCGCCGGAACCGTCGCTCTCCTCCTGCGGCGGTGGCACGTTCGCAAGGCGCCGTTGGCGCTGGCAAAGGCTGCGCACCTTGAGTGGCTTGCCCATCCTGAGAATCCTCGTTCCTTGCGGGAAAGCTACCGGTCGATGGCGCGACTCGTCGAATGGTTTGACGCTCTGCCCGTAGATCGGAGGACCGAACTTTGCTGCGAAGTCGGACTGACGATCGAAAGCGACCAGTTTGATGAGATCAGTCTCTACCGATTCAGCATTGCGCATCGTGTGCCTGCTTATCGATTGATGCGTTCTCACAAGCGGCGTGGGATTGGTGTTCCGGTGGTTGCCTGGCGTCCTAATGATAACTCCGAGAAGTGGGACATGCTGAGGCCCCCAGAAGGAATTTTCGTGCCGGCGACCGCTCTTCTTGAGCGACGCTCGGGCGATCACTGGACGCTGCGCTTCCTTTCACCCTACACCAGAGAAAGCGTGTCAGTGGGGGCGCGTTCCCATCCGTTGGCGGCGAACCTCACTGCGCCCATTGCGAAACTCGCCCGAAGTGCCGAAGCGTTTCGTCGAACTGGATTTCGCGGGATGCTGAATTCCTCCGCGATCGGGCGACGTGAGAAGCTCTACCTGATACAGCGCTACGATCCGAACCGCATCCCTTTGCTCATGGTCCACGGCCTGCAATCTACGCCGGTTTCTTTTGTCAATCTCGTCAACGACCTCTTCGCCGATCCGGAGATTTATGCCCGATACCAAATTTGGCATTACCACTATCGTACCGGCACTCCGGTGCTCTACAACGCCGCAGTCTTTCGCCGGATTCTCAGCCAAACCCTCAGCATGCTTGATCCATCCGGCAGAGACTTTGCCACCAACCATCTTGTGGTGCTTGGCCATAGCATGGGTGGGATCCTTGCCCATACGTTGATCTGCGACTCCGAATACAAACTTTGGGATAGCCTCATCACAGTGCGGCCAGAGGTATTTGCTTGCGATGCGAATACCAGCAGCGTGTTGCATGCCATCTATCTGTTCGAGCGAGAACGGCGCGTCCGTCGCGCGATCTTGATTTCCGTTCCCCACCGCGGCAGTTCGATCGCCGACAACTGGATTGGGAACCTCGGCCAAAGCCTCTATCGCGCCGACCGCGAAGTGCAGGAGGCTTTTTGTTCGCTGCTCGCAAACCACCTGGATCAGATTAATCCCTTCCTCGTAAGGTTGATCAAGGAGGGAAAGCTAAGCTCCATTCGCACTCTCTCCGCCAATAGTCCTGCCCTGATGGCCCTGGCGGCGATTCCGCCGGCAATTCCCTTTCATAGCATCATCGGTCAGAAAATTCCGGGACCAGTGCACAGCGGAACTGACGGTGTAGTCGCCTATGCGAGCAGCCACCTCGATGGCTCCGAATCCGAAACGATCATTCCCTTTGGTCATGAAACTTTCCTCCACCGCGACGCGGTCACCGAGATCAAGAGGATACTTCATGTTCACCTCGAAGGGGTGTCAGGGAAAACAGCCCAATCGTCCCATGGGGATACCAACCTGTCGCGGACGTCTTGATATTTGGGGAGCGTGCGCTCCCCAGCAGGTCCGCGCGCTTCAGCTCGCTCTGGTGCTTGAAGACACTAGTTACCGATACGCCGCAGCGTAACCACTGCCTGATCGGCGGGACTAAACGGGACCGATGAAGAATAGAAACCGCTGAGGGTGTCGCCGCCCTTCGCCCCTCGCGCGGAATAGTTTCCCATGGCGCCGCTCACGCGCGACCCACTTTTCCTTCAGATTACAGCCGCCTAATACGGCGCCGATCAATACCAGTGAGAAGATCCCAACTAGTTTCATGCGGGGAATTTTCTCCGGAAATAGGTCGCTTGTCACTTTTCGTTGAGTGACGACCTTCTCATTTTGCGCAGAATGTTGGCGCTTTGCGCCGGGACACAAAGAGGATAATTCTTAGTTATGTGTCCTCTTGCAAGGTGCGTCGTGATTCTGACTGCGGCAGCAGCTCTCGTCGCGAATGCCGCAGGACAGACAGCTGCTGCCAAACCAACAGCGGCTGTGCGAGTCGAGCCTGGATTGGAGACTGCGGTCGATTGGAAGTGGCGTGTCGTCCCGTCGGATCCGAAGGATTGGGGACTTGAGCTGCCCGATCTAACGCATTTGGCACAGCCCACCCCCACGCCAGCAGCCGCGCCGACGGAAGGTCAATTTGCGCTTTATGAGGTGCAGCGTGGCGACGCGCTCTTCCTCATCGGCAAGAAGTTTGGAGTAACCGTCGATCAGATCAAACAGGCCAACGGGCTAAGGAGCGATCTGATTCGCGCCGGCGAAACCTTGAAAATTCCTCCCCCTGCACCTCGTGCGCAGACGCCGCCCGTCAAAGCTGAGATCTCGACGCCGAAGAGCAAAGCCGCCAAGCCAGCGCGTCGGGAAACCGAAGCGGAATTGAACCATGTTCGGCTGCAAGTTTTCCTTGATCGCGAGCAGTTTTCGTCCGGTCCAATCACCGGTAAATCCACCGCGACGTTCGGCAAAGTTAAATTCCTTTATCAGAGCAATCATGCCGACGCTAAGGATGATGTCGCCTTGGCAGAGAAGGCTAAGGCGGCCGTTAGCGACGTCTTTGCCCACTACGAACTTAAACGAGAGGACTTTCGATACATCTCGCCGCCACGAGCGGAGACGGCCGTTTCCGGGCGAGCATCACGCTCCAGGGCAGCGCCGGCGAGCGGCCGGACTTCCGGCTCTTCCATCGCGAGCAAATCGTCCCCCGTCTATGAGCGGCTTATTGCGAGTCCGATGCTGGCGTATCGCAGCCCGTGGGAGTTCGTCGCGGAGCGGTTTCATTGCAGCGAGGCGTATCTGCGAGCGCTTAACAGCAGTCTGCCAGCTGTTCCAGGGATCGGCGCGCAGTTTCGAGTTCCTAACGTAATTCCTTTTGAAATCGAGAAAGCATTGGAGGAGCCGCTGCAGCCGCAAGGCGATCCAGAAAATCCCGTCACCGCTGCCATTGAAGGGCTCTCCCAGCTGAATATCTACCGCAAGGGCACGCTTGTAGCGGTCTTTCCCTTGTCGATAGCGCGTCCTGGTTTGCGTGGGCGGGGCACCTGGACGATTCTCAGCGCGATCCCGCGTCCGCGCCTGGCAACCCGTCAGGAGGAGTGGAGGGAAGTCTCCAAAAAACCTGGTCCACTGTTTGGAAGCTCGACGCCGACGCCAACACCGATACCAATCAAGCCAAAGCTCGCGTCGGAGCAGTTTCTCGCCCCGGGTCCGAGAAATCCAACCGGTATCATCTGGATCGACCTCGCAAAAGCCGACAGTCCCGACCCGCTGCCGTACGGTCTGCACGGAACAAGCATTCCTGAGCAAATGAACACACTGGAGAGCATCGGCGGTTTGCGCTTGACCAATTGGGATATCGCTCGAGCAGTCCGGCTACTTCCTTCCGGTACGCCGCTCGAATGGAGACAATAGCTTCAGCGAGGCCGCTCGCGCGCAATTGATTGGCTCAGGGACACGTAGCCACATCGCAGTTTACGAAGTAAGCAGAGCAATGTCATCGTCCTGAGCAGGTGCTCTAAGGCCATTCTAAAAGATTTCCAGGAATTTGCCATGGTGGGAAGACGTCGTCTTTGTAAGCCGTGGTCGGCGAGACGACGAACGCCACACGCGGGACGCGTATGCTCCCCAGAGCATTGTCGTCTGTAGCAACGGTGTCCTTACCGTCGAGGCCTGGCTTGGCGATGGGGACATTGCCGCTGCAACGACGCGGTCCAGTCTCGGTTCTCACGTAGGGGAGGACGAGCGCCGTGATGAAGATCTTGAGCTGAGCGATCTCAAAGAAGAAATACCACCCGAGCTTTAGGAGTTGATCGTAGCGGAAGCGCGGCAGATTAGCTGGGGAAGCTCGCGTAGACCGCACTGAAACAAGACCGTTGCTCCAGTCCAGTTCCTGGGTGATGATGCTTGCACTCGGAGCTTACACATCATCTCACAACATTGTTTCCACTCGCCGGTGCCTAACTGGCGAACCAGCCTCTTCTTCATATGGCAAATTACGACTTAATTGTTATTGGTGCCGGTCCGGCCGGCTACGAAGGCGCCATCCGCGCGGCACAGCTTGGCAAGAAGGTTGCCTGCGTGGACCGGGAACGCTACGGCGGCACCTGCAACAACTGGGGTTGCATTCCGACAAAGGCACTCCTGAAAAACGCGGAGCTGTATCACGATATGAAGGACCGCGCGGCGGAATTCGGCTTCGCGTTCAATGGCCTGAATTTTGACTGGAGCAAGATCGTCAAACGTTCTCGAGACATCAGCCTAAAGGGTTCTGCGGGCGTTGACTTTCTCTTCAAGAAGAACAAGATCGATCCGCTGCGCGGTGAGGCGTCTCTAGACAAGCCTGGAGAAGTGAAGGTGCGCCCAGCTGATGGAAAAGAGGAGACACACTCCGCCAAGAACATTCTGATTGCCACCGGCTGTGTCTCGCGACCCTTGCCAGGGCTGACATTTGACGGCAAGAGAGTTATTGGCTCAAAGGAAGCGGTCGCCCTCGAACAGCTTCCCAAATCCATCATCATTATCGGCGCCGGAGCCATCGGCATAGAGTTCGCCTACATCTTCAACGCCTTCGGCACAAAAGTGACCGTTGTCGAAATGCTTCCGAACATCCTCCCAATCGAGGACACCGAGGTCTCGCAAGCGCTCGAAAAGTCCCTTTCGAAGCAGGGCATCCAGCTTCTCACCAACCATAAGACAACCAAAACGGAGGCGAACGACCAGGGCGTCAAGATCACCGTTGCCGACTCCAAAGGCTCCGAAAAGACTCTCGATGCAGAGATCGCTTTGGTGGCCATCGGAGTTGCTCCTGTCTTGCCCGCGGGATCGCTCAAGATCGGCCTGGATGAGAAAGGATTCATCAAGGTCAACGAACGCTATGAAACCACAGTTCCTGGCGTTTACGCCGCGGGGGATATCATCGGCCCGCCGTGGCTTGCGCACGTAGCCAGTTTCGAGGCCATCCAAACTGTCGAGGGACTTTTTGTTCCCGGGCACCGGCCGAAGAAAGTGACAGTTTTTCCGGGTTGCACTTATTGTCACCCGCAGGTCGCCAGCGTGGGGCTTACGGAACGGGCGGCGAAAGAGAAAGGCCTGAAGTTCAAGGTTGGCAAGATGCCGTTCATTGCCAGCGGCAAGGCTCGGGCCATTGGTGAAAACGAAGGCTTCGTTAAGGTGATTGTGGCCGAACCGCACGGCGAAATCCTGGGAGCGCACATCATTGGATCCGATGCGACAGAAATGATCGCCGAACTCGGGCTCGCCATTGCCTCGGAGCTGACCTACGACGAAATCTCGGCGACCATTCACGCGCATCCCACCCTCAGCGAAGCGGTCTTCGAAGCTGTCCATGCCGCGCATGGCACCGCGATCAATCTTTGACGAAATAACCTTCACTAGCGCGGGATGATGAAAGCGACTACGCTGAACCAATACCAAACTACTTTCGGTTTTCGGACAATCGGATGCAACCTCGAGGCTTGAAGGACGAAACTCCGCCGTTGGTCGAAGCGAAGGCCCTGTTGTAGTTCGAGAAAGAATGAAGAAACCGGTAATTTTGACGGTTGACGACGACGTAGATGTTCTCCGCGCCGTTGAGCGGGACTTGCGTCGGCAATACGGGGAAAGATTTCGGGTGATGCGAGCGGACTCGGGTCCGACGGCCCTCGAGCTCGTGAAACAGCTCAAGCTGCGCAATGAAGCGCTGGCGCTCTTTCTCGTCGATCAGCGAATGCCACGTATGTCAGGTGTCGAGTTTCTGGAAGAGGCACTGAAAGACTTTCCCAGCGTGAAGCGTGTCTTGCTGACCGCCTACGCCGACACGGACGCGGCCATTAACGCCATCAACTCAGTTCAAATCGACTACTATCTAATGAAGCCGTGGGACCCGCCTGAAGAGCGGCTCTACCCGGTTCTCGATGACCTGCTTGCAGATTGGCTGGCGACGTTTCATCCTCCCTTTGAGGGCGTCCGAGTGGTTGGGCTGAAGTGGTCGCCCCAGGCACATGCGGTCAAAGATTTCCTCGCCAGGAATCAGATCCCCTTCCAGTGGCTGGACGTCGAAATTGACCCTGAAGCTCGCAAGCTTGATGAGCAAGCGGGAGACGGCAAGAACCTTCCGCTCGTCCTCTTCCCGGACGGCTCACGTGAGAGAGAGCCGACGGCAGAGTTGGTGGCGAAGAAGGTCGGTCTTAAGACACGCGCGCTCATGCCATCTTACGACCTCGGAATCGTCGGCGCGGGCCCGGCGGGGCTGGCAGCGGCAGTTTACGGAGCTTCGGAAGGACTCACCACGGTGATGATCGAGCGGGAAGCGCCCGGAGGGCAGGCTGGATCGAGTTCGCGCATTGAGAACTATCTTGGATTTCCCTCCGGGCTGAGTGGTGGCGATCTTGCGCGTCGTGCTGTCGCGCAGGCCCGACGATTCGGCGCCGAAATTCTAACACCGCAGCACGCAACCAAGATTCGCCTGAATGGTCCTTATCGGGTGATCACGCTAAGCGATGGCAGCGAAATCAGTTGCCAGGCGCTCCTGATCGCGACTGGCGTTTCGTATCGACGCCTCGAGATCCCTGGAGTCGACAAGTTGAGTGGCGCCGGCGTCTATTATGGTGCGGCCGCCACTGAAGCGATCTCGTGCACCAACGAGGATGCTTACATCGTTGGCGCCGGCAATTCTGCGGGACAGGCAGCGATGTATCTCTCGCGATTTGCCAAACGTGTTACCATGATCGTCCGCGGTGAGTCGCTCGCCAAGACGATGTCGCAGTACCTTATCGATCAAATCGCAAGAACTCCGAATATAGCGGTGCAGCCTCGCTCGCGCGTCGTCGAAGCAAAAGGCAACGGCAGGCTCGACGAGATCACGATCGCCAATGACGAAACTGGCGAAGTGAAGGGCGTCCCGGCGATTGCGCTGTTCATTTTCATTGGCGCCATGCCTCATACCAGCGCGATCGCCGATTTGATCGAATGCGACCAGCATGGCTTCATCTTATCTGGTCCCGACCTGACCATCCATGGACGACGCCCGCGGAACTGGACTCTCCAGCGAGATCCGTTTCTGCTCGAGACGAATGTTCCCGGAATCTTTGTCGCCGGCGACGTGCGCCACGGCTCGATCAAACGGGTGGCTTCCGCCGTCGGCGAAGGATCGATCGCCATCGAACTGATCCATCAATACTTGAACCGATTTTGAGCGCGACCACACCCGCTACCGATTCTGATCTGTTGCTCGATCAGCTCCGAAGTATTCCGCTCTTTTCCGATCTCCAGGACGCGGATCGAGGCTGCATTGGGCGTGCCGAAGAACGGACGCTGGTAGCCGGCGAAATCTTGATCGAGGAAGGCGCGCCTGCGACGCACTTTTTCGTTCTTCTGGAAGGTGAGGTCAGCGTCTCGAAAATGTACGGCGACCAACGCGTTGTTGTCGCCCGCTATCGCCCGGGCGCATTTTTCGGGGAAGTGCCCCTATTGCTCGATGTCCCCTACATCCTGACGGCGCGCGCCCAAGTCGACTCAAGGCTCATCGTTTTTCCCGCGGAGGGCTTTTGGGGCTTGCTGCGGTTGTGTCCCTTGATTGCCGGCGAGATTTTTCGGGCGATGGCAGTGCGGCTGCGGAACCTGGAGGGATCTAACCGTCAACAGGAAAAGCTCGCTTCCCTTGGACGCATGTCCGCAGGTTTGGCACACGAACTAAACAATCCGGCCGCCGCCGCGCAGCGCGTCGCCGTTTATCTGGGAGAACTCATCCAGACGATTCAAACCGTCGCTCATGAGCTTCATCAAACACTCGAGGGAGATCATTGGGACCGCTTAATCAAGCTCGCCGATGATGCTTTGAAGAGCCCTGCTGCCAACGGCTCCAATCACTCGATCGAGCAGAGCGACTCCGAGGATGTGCTCGGCGCCTGGCTGAAGGAAAATGGCGTCCCCAACGCCTGGAAGATCGCGCCGATCCTCGTCGGTACCGGAGTGGAATCTGGCAAGCTCGCTTCGCTGCGCGTCGAGCTTCCGCCGGGCGCTTTAGGCAACGCCATCCGATGGATAGCACTGCGGTTGACGATCCGGTCCCTGCTCGATGACGCGGAGCAATCTACCGGACGGATCGCGAGCTTGGTCGATGCGGTGCGCTCCAGCGCCCGCCAGGAACGCGCCGAAACGGCCGATATCGACGTTCCTGAGCAAATCAGGAGCGCCCTCTCACTGCTCGAGTCGAAGCTGAAAAATATTCGTGTCACTCAGCACTTTTCGACTGAGGGCTGGAAGGTGCGCGGTTACCCGAGCGAGTTGGCGCAAGTCTGGGTCAACCTTCTCGACAATGCGATCGATGCGATCGGCAGCAGCGGTGAGATCTCCATCCGCTCGCACCGTGAAGACAACCAAACCGTTGTCGAGATAGTCGACAACGGACCAGGCGTCGCGCCGGAAAATATCTCGCGGATTTTCGAGCCATTTTTCACGACGAAAGGTGTCGGCTCGGGGAAGGGTCTCGGCCTGACAATCAGCCAGGGAATTGTTGGAGACCGCCACGGCGGGGAAATCGAAGTCGAGTCAAAGCCGGGGGAGACACGCTTCATCGTGCGATTGCCGGTTCATCGAATCGAGCGAAACGATACCCCTGAGGCGCTCGCGGCCAACCGCGTCGTCATGGCAGAGCTTGCCGAACGCTTTGAAGAGATCGAGCCGGCCACGTCTTCACCGGCGGTGCCTGTTGCGGACGGCGCCTTCGCCACCGTCTTCGACGTTCCCCTCTTTGCGACGCTGGGCAGCGTAGAGCGCGCCTGCTTTTCGACGGGACAAGAGATGCGATTCAAAACCGGTGACACCGTCATTAGCGAAGGCGACGCCTCGCACTATTTTCATGTCATGCTCGAAGGCGAGCTGCGCGTGACGAAGTTTTTCGACAATCAGGAGATTTTTCTCGGGGTGTTGGAACCGGGTGAGTTCTTCGGCGAGATCCAGATCCTGCTCGACATCTCACACGTCGTGCGCATTCGAGCGATCAGCGACGGGCGCATCTTCAGCCTTCCGCGGGCGGGATTTTGGGATTTGCTTCGCACAGCGCCGCAGGTCGCGCGGGAGATCATGCGCACTCTGGCCACCCGTTTACGCAATATGGAGGGGTATACACAGGAGCGGGAAAAACTTGCGCAACTCGGCGCGATGGCCGCAGGCCTTGCCCACGAGTTGAACAATCCGGCCACCGCCGCGCGCAACGCCGCGCGCAACCTTCGCGAGAATGTCGAAGAGGTCCAGGACTTTGCCTGTGAGCTCAATCAGACGCTCAGCGCGGAGCAGTGGCTGCAGTTGGTTGCCGCGGCCCAGGACGCCGCGCACTGCAACGAGACTCAGCCAAAGTTGAATCCTCTCGAACAGGGCGACCGGGAAGAGGCCGTCGAAAACTGGCTCAACGTCCAAAATGTCGAGGACGCCTGGGAGTTGGCTCCGGTGCTCGTAAACGCACGCATCGGTGAAGAAGAGCTCCAAACGTTGAAACGAACAGTCCCACCGCAGGACCTCACGAATGCCCTTCGCTGGCTGACGGCGAATATCACAACGCGCGACTTGCTCAAGTCCATCACGCATTCGACCGAGCGCATCTCAGAGCTGGTTAGCGCCGTGAAGTCCTATTCGTTCATGGATCAGGCTCCCTGGCAGGAGATCGATGTGCATGAGGGGATCGAAAACACGTTGATCATCCTGGGCCACAAACTGAAAAACGCCACTGTCACGCGCGATTTTGACCGCACGCTTCCGCAAATCTGCGCCTATGGCGGCGAGCTCAATCAGGTGTGGACCAACCTCATCGACAATGCCATCTATGCCGTGAACGGAACCGGGCGAATCGATATTCGGACCAGGCGTGACGGTCCGTTCTTCTTGGTCGAGATCTCTGACAACGGCAGCGGAATTCCCACAGAAGCCCAGTCGCATATCTTCTCCGTCCCATTCTTTACCACGAAGGGTCGCTCGGGAACGGGACTCGGACTAGTCATCAGCCACAGAATCATTGTCGAACGCCACGGAGGAAAAATCGAGTTCAGCACCGGGCCGAACGGGACCCGCTTCAGTGTCAGGCTTCCCTTCGAATCGGCCAAACATTAGCTGCTGTCGTTGCAGCGGCGGCGGTGTTCCCACCGGCGAAAGACACCCTCGGCGATCGGGAGATCGCCGCTGCAGGACGCGCCCGCCCCAAGCTGAGTTTACCGGAATTTGAATTTGACTGTTCAGTCAAATTCATGCAGGTTTTGGCATGCCGAGGACCAGTAACGCCAAAGAGCGTCTCACCGGCGCCGCCTTGAGGATGATTTGGGGTCACAGCTATGGAGCGACTTCCGTTGATGCAATTTGCGACAAAGCCAAGGTCAAAAAGGGGAGCTTTTATTACTTTTTCAAGTCGAAGTCTGATCTGGCCGTGGCCGCCCTCGATGCTGACTGGAAGGAGCAGCGGGCACAACTGGATACCATCTTCTCGCCGACGGTGCCGCCCCTGGAGAGGCTGAGGCGATACTTCGAGTTCAGCTTCGAGCACCTCCAGCAGATCAAGGAGGAATGCGGCGCCGTGCTCGGCTGTCCTCTTAATGCGCTCGGCAGCGAAGTGTGCACGCAGGAGACCGCTCTCCGCGAAAAAATTCAGGAGATCCTCGAGCGAAAGCTGACCTACTTCGAGTCCGCCATCCGCGATGCACACGCCGAAGGCCTCATTGTGGCCCCCGACGCCAAGGCGAAGGCCAAAACGCTTTTCATGTTCATCCAGGGTACCCTCACCCAGGCTCGCATCCAAAACAATCTCGAACTCCTCCGGGACGTCTACCCTTGCGCCTTGGACC
>DATDKN010000236.1:0-13934 GCA_036519995.1 Terrimicrobium sp.
CTGGTGGAATCGAGCACGCTTTGGGTAGAAAGCTTTTTATCCTCAAACCGAAAGTCGGTATTCAGCGAAAGATCACCGATGACCGGGAGGTTGAGCGCGACAAGGTCTGGAGCGAAAACTTGCAGATGACCACTCGCCGAAACCTTGTCAAAATCGTTAAAAGTCTCGGGTAAGGTCGAGTTTGCCTCGATGTCGATGCGATTCTCCTGATCCAGACGTGAGACGAGCGTTGCCTTAACCCGCTGGTCCGCCATATCGAGCCGCAGAGTTGTGTCTCCAAGCGCCTGGCGGTCGTAGGTCGCGCCCGAGAGAAGCACATCGGCCTCCCCGACCCAACTGGACGGCTTAGCTGGCTCGCCTTGAAACGACACCACCAATCGGTCGAGAGTTCCAGTGACAGGGACAGTCAGATTGAGATGCTCCCCGATCCTTTGGAGAGACAGCGCTGAAGTCTCCGCCTTCAGGTTGAGTCGAACCTTGTCAAAATCGTTAAAAGTGTCGGGTAAGGTGGAGTTTGCCTCGATGTCGATGCGATTCTCCTGATCCAGACGTGAGACGAGCGTTGCCTTAACCCGCTGCTCCGCCATATCGAGCTGCAGAGTTATCTCGCCAAGCGCCCAGCGGTCGTAGGTCGCGCCCGAGAGAAGCACATTAGCCTGCCCGGTCCAACTGGAAGGCTTAGTCGGCTCACCTTGAAACGACACCACGAATCGGTCGAGAGTTCCAGTAATAGGGACCGTCAGATTGAGATACTCCCAGATCCTTTGGAGAGACAGCGCTGAGCTCTCGGCCTTCAGGTTAAGTCGATTGGTCGCATTCAGATCAGAAACCTGCGCGCTGAGAATGATCGGCGCATCGAAAAGAGAGCCGTCCAGGCTCAATCCCAATTCGGCTTCGCTGAGTTTCGAAACATCCAGGTTAAACTTGCGTAGCGAGATCTCGGGCCCGATAACCAGATCGGTAATTATTAGATTACGGTCTCGAAAGCTTGTCGCACCGGAGATTTCTGTCCAGCGCCGCACTCCAGGAATATCCACCGTTTGGATCTTCAGGACGCCGGCACGATCCGGCAGCAAGCTTAGAAACAAACCACTCAGCTCAGTATTTCCGGTCGGACCGTGAGTGATGAAATTTATGTTCTCGAGGTTAAGAATATCAGGAAAGAGCGCCGGAAACTTGAATTGCTGAGGCTGACGTTCCTTTTCGGGAGGCAAGGGTTCAGCGGGCGTTACTTCGATATAGGCGTTGCGAACGTCGACCAACTTGAGCAATCCCGGCAAGCCTTCGCGGATTAGCCCGATGAGGCTGTATCGCAAATTAAGTGTGCCGATCTCCAGGCGTTGAATTGGGCCTTGCTCCGTCGGAATTCCGCGCAAGTTTGAGATCGTTAAAGTTGTAAAGATCGATCCACTCGCGTCGTAGGAGAGATCGAGGTGCTGCTGTTTCGCTGCGCGCACGATAAAGTAGCGCGTGCCCTCAAAGAATATGGGCCGGTGAAAAATGCCCAATAGGACGAGAAGAACCAGCAGTGCAAGGCCGATCCAGCGAAGCCATCTGCCGCGACGCTTTGGTTTATTGCTCGTCGCGTTCATGCCGCCGAGATCAAGATGAGAATGGCCACGAATTCACGGGCCGGCGGGTGATGCTGCATACGTGCCAGGAGCTAATGCCATTGGCGTAGTGCCATGCTTCTGGCGTCCCGTCAAAACTTCTCGGCGATTCGGCCTTGGCTGCACAACGCGAGAAGCCCGTGCAAACCATCAAGATGCCGCGGTTTGTTCGCCGGTAACGGCACTCACGTGCAACCTCGAATCAGAAAGAGGATCAGCAGCACAGGGATCGGAACTCCGAGGAGCCAGAGAAGAAGCCACCCGAGTTTTCCGGACTGCGCTGCACGTTGGCTGAGATACTTCATGTCCTTGAATCGCCTTCAGGGACGCCCCCGCGCGTATGGCCAGTCGCAATTGCGAGCTAGTCGGCTACGCAGTGGACACCGCCGTGAACTATCTACTGAAAAGAGGGAGATATGATGCTCCGCTCCTGACGCTCAGCCGCCTCCCAGTAATCGTAGGCTGCTGCATACGCGGAAGAGGTAAGGAGAAGCGTCTCATGGTCCCCATCGGCATCCACGCGCCCATGCCGAAGGAAGACGATCCGCTGTGCTCTGCGCAGCAGCGCGATTCGATGCGTGACCACGAGGGTGGTGCGGAATGCGCTCAGTTCTTCGAGAGACGCTTGGATCAGCGCTTCCGTCTCCGGTTCGACCGACGAGGTTGGCTCGTCCAGGATGAGGATCGGCGGATTATGGAGGAAGACACGGGCTATCGAAAGCCGCTGCTTTTGACCGCCCGACAGCTTTACTCCTCGCTCTCCAACGATTGTCTCATAGCCTTGAGGCAAGTCCCGGATAAAAGTATCGGCATGCGCACGCCGCGCCGCCGCCTGGACTTCTTCAGACGTCGCGTCAGGCCGAGCGTAGCAGAGATTTTCGCGAATAGTCGCATTAAAGAGATACGTCTCTTGCAGGACCATGCCGATGGCAGCGCGGAGAGAATTCAGCGTTGTGTGGCGGACATCTTGGCCATCCACGAGAATTTTTCCGGCGATCGGATCAAAAAATCTTGCGACCAAGCTGACCAAGGTTGTCTTCCCAACTCCGCTCGTCCCGGCGATCGCGACGACTTCGCCAGGAGCAACTCTAAAGCTGACTCCATCCAGAATTAAGGGACCGGAGCCATAGCGGAAGGCAACGTCCCTGAATTCAATTTCGCCGGTGCGAACCTGCAGAGACACAGCGCCAGAGATATTCGCAATCTCCACGGGCGTATCCAACACCTCAATAACTCGGCGAGCAGCGGCCTTGGCCCGCTGAAGAATATCGGTCATTCGGGCGAGCGTACTTATCGGGCTTTGCAGGCGCCACCAATAGCCGCGATAGGCAATTAAACCTCCCACAGTAAACTCTCCCCTCCAGATAAACCAGACACCCATTCCCAGCATCACGATGTTGCTCAGAAATCCGAGCATCGCTACCGCGGGAAAGAACGCATTCCTCGCGCGCACCGCTCGGACACTCTGTTCATAGTAGCTCTGCGTCACACCGCGGAAAGCCAACCTTTCCCGATCAATCTGCGCGAAGCTTTGCGCCAATTGGATGCCGGCCAAGCGGTCGTGCACGAAAGTTCCGATATCTCCCAAACGAGCTCTGACCGCCTCGTAGACTCGCTTCACGCGGTCGCTAAATCGCCGCACGACAATGTAGGAGAGCGCCAACGGGATCATCACACAAAGACCGATTACCGGTTGCAACCAGATGACCACCCCGGCCACGACGACAAATGTGACCAACTCGCCGAGCAGGTCGCTCAAGTTTGCGAGGACCGAGGTTTCCATCGCATCGACATCGCTGATCACCCGCGCGACCAAATCACCGGTATGCCGCTCATGGTGATAGCTCATCGATTGCTCCTCGAGATGCGAGAAAACGGCGTTGCGCACATCGCGCACGAAGCCTTGCCCCGCCTTCTCGATGAAGTAGCTCTGCAACGCAGCAAATAACGTGGCAGCCAATTGCGACGCCAGCATTACCCCTAAGGCAACCCACAGGCCGGCCGCGTTTCCTGCGAGCAATACGTCGTCCACCACGTATTTCCAAACCAATGGATGAACTTGAGCCAAGGGTGCGGCAATGCAGAGGAACGCGAGCGCCAGCATGAGCCAGCCTCGGTAGGGAAAAAGGAAAAACCAGATGCGTCCAATTAGTCGCTTCGTGTCCGCCGCGAACATTTGCCTCTATAGTCCAAGCCGATCGTACTGGCAAAGGCCTTCAAGAGCGGGCTGAAGCCTTATCGGTTCAGTGGTCGTTGCGCCGCCGCCTATTCTCAACTCGGCGGTCCGTGCAGGCGATACTTTCATTTGCGCTGAGGCTCGACTTTGCCGCGCTTTTCCAGCCAATAGGCTGCCAGCCAGCAGAGCAGCGCCCAGGCTGTTCCGCCGGCCCAGCCGGCAATGACGTCAGTGGGATAATGCACGCCGAGATAGACGCGGCTTGCGCCTACCATCAGGCTGAGCAGCAGTGCCACGGCCACGCAGTAGACTTTTACCCGTCGCCGTTCCATGGCTCGTGCGAGGAGAACGGCCAGGGTGAGATATACCACCGAGGACATCATCGAGTGGCCGCTCGGATAGCTCTTGAACAGCGTATCGGCAAGGTGTGGGACCACGGTTGGCCGATCGCGGTCGAAGTAGCCTTTGAGCACGTTCGTCAATAACATTCCTCCCCCTACAGCTACTAAGAGTAAAAGGGTGGAAGCGTACCATCGCTCAATTAACAGGTAACCAATTACCACCAACGTGATCAGAGTGAGAACTACTCCGCCTCCGAGAACCGTAACTTCACGACTGACATCCTCCAGCCACGCCGGACCGATCGGTCGTGCGAGGTCCTCGGGAGACCGAAGATCTTTCATCCATCGGATCTCAGTTTGATGGAGATCCCCCTCCACAACCAAGTCAGTGACGCCGACGAATACCAAGATTCCACCGAAGAGCGCGCCGACACTCAACAGCAGCACAAACTCGCGCCACCCGGCGGAGCTCAGCAGTTCACGAAGTCTTGTCATGGGGAAAAACACAAGCCGAACTTCCCGGCAGAAGCAAACTGTGTCTGGGCAAACATTCCTGTGACAAAGACTCGCGCCTGGAAAAGAAGCGCCTATTTAAGTGCGCGGCGCATGGTCGACAATGGAGGCCCGAGCGATGCCGCTCAGTCGTTGCTTCCTGATACCTAATGATGGCAAGCTTCGAGGCTAGGCAAACGCGGCGCAATTTCTAGAATCGAATCAGTTGAGAAATGCACAAGCCAAACACTGTTGAAAAACCGAGGGGCAAAGAAGCCGCCGACCCACCGGCGTCCCGCCAACTTAGGCCCGGTAAACACGGCACTGGCGGCTTTGTAATCGTGGCTTGGATGAAACGCTTCCGGCAACTCGATTGGGCTGACCGATTGAACCTGATACTTGCTACAATTCTTGGCTGTGCTCTCCTCGTGGCCCTTAGTCCCCTGCTCCTCGTCTCCTGGATCTGCATGCAATTTGCCAAGCATGGCCTCGGATTCAAACGTTCTGGCCACCTAAGAGCCGACCGTCAGGCTTAGCAGGCTACTCGGCGACAGAATTCTCGAACCACTCTCCGATACCACGAATAAGGAGGCCAAGGGCCGCGGCCGGCGATTTCTTGAGCAGCTCAGCCACCCGCGGACTAAGGTCTTCCTGCGGATCGGCCATCGTCCCACCCAACTGCACTGTGGTCCAGAGATAGCCATCACGTTGCCGTGTGAAGACTCGTTCCGCTTTGGGAAGCCACTCGAGATACTCTGGTGTAACCCCGAGCTGGAGCTCTCCGCTCAAGCTCTTCTTGTCAATTGTCGCAGTTCCCTTAAGCCGGAACACGCCTTCCGCCTCAATATCCATCCGCTTGACTTGCACCCGTGGATATTTCCATTCAAATCCCAACGAAAAGCGACTCAGGCTTACTGTGTCGATCGGCTTGCCGATGAGGCTGGCGACATCCTCGAGAAATCGCGCACCGGCCACGCGGCCGTCTTCGAGTCGGACCTCTCCCCAGCCGGACGAACTCTCCATCCTCATGTCTGTGCCCTGCCAAGCCACGTTGCCGGAGGCCCTTCCTTTGATCAACCTTGCCCAGGCTTTCGGTATCCAGGGATCGACCGGTATTTCTGAGAAATTCATCTCGGCGGAAACGCTCTTGTCGTTTTTCATCCCAGCCCATCCGCTGACACGAATTCGGCCACTGCTTTTCGCGCTGGGAGCAAGCTCAAGGTCGTAAAGTGTCAGGAGCTCTTTGGTAATGAGCAGGTGTAATTGATGCAGCACAAGATCAGGAACGATACCCGTCTTCATCACGCCACGCTCCGCACGGTATTCAAAGTCGCGGCCGTACGGTGTGATTAACAGGTAGGTCTCAAAAAATCCTGCCTTGCGACCGCGCAATTGCCAGGTCACGTCGGCGGAGTCACAAACCACCCGATTCAGGTGCACCCGCTCCGGTAAGAAGACTGCATACCATGGTTTCGGCGGCTTGTTTTCGGGTTTGGGTTCGTAAGTCTGAATCTCCGCTCTGCCTGAAGGGATGTGGATGTATTCGAGCTCCCACCGTCGCAAAAGGATCCCCCATGGATTAAATTTCGCATCCACCTGCCCGGTAGAGAGTGTCTTGAAAGCCTTTACCCCATTGCGTGCTTTGAAGCCGTCTGTCTCAACGGTGAGAAGACCTGTCCGCCTGATCGTCTGGTACTCGCCTTCGAAATGCAGTCCTTTCGATGTTTGCTTGTCGAGCTCTCTGCGAAATGCATCGCTTTCGACGTACTCGGTCAATTTGCGATTCCCGAGCGGGACCGCTAGAACAACGACAGCGACAAGCGCAACGAAGCTAAGAAGAAAAAGGAGGCGCCCTCGCGTCACGGCAACTCTACATTCCTGGACCTGTAGCGCTCGACTCCAGGCCCTCTCTAACCACTCCGATCAAAACGTCGGGAACTGCTTTCAAGACAAACGCGTTTGGTTGCGTGCCCTTCACGGAAGCCTTCGTCCCGAGAATAATTGCAGAACCAAAACGATGAGTGCAACGACCAGCAAGATGTGAATCAGATTTCCGGCTAGGTGAAAGCTAAACCCCAGTAGCCACAGGATCAGGAGAACAACAAGAACAGTCCAAAGCATAGAATTCCTCCAGGGTTCGTCATTCGACACGTCGACGGATGCCTCGACATCCCACCTCACGACGATCTTCGGCAGGCCCATGGGCCCGATGGGGCACCATTACACCGTTAGTGAGGCTCAACCGACGACGGGAAACAGTCTCAAACCTGGCTACGTCAACCTGTTAGATCTTCAATACCTTGACCATCGTCGCCGCGATACCGCTGGGAATTTCGAATCGGATGACATTGTCCTTGAGCATCTGTTGAGCTAACAACGAAAGCCAATGCCGTGAGCAATTGAGCTCCGTCGGAACGAAAAATGTCCGGCCGTCGCTTTCCTGGAGTGTGTACTTCAAGCTCGCATCAATCGGTTCTGTCTCTCCCAGCAGGTTGGCCGTGAGTGAAATATGCTTTTCCTGAGTGTCGATATGAAGAGTAGTCATCTTTCCCAAGTCCTTGATCTTGTGGTTGAGGAACGCTTTCAATAGCTGGCCGGTAATTCGGTTCCTCATAGAATTTGGAGTTGTAACATCCTTGAAGGGGCTTTGGAACTGGTTCTCGAAGCCTCGGAATTTTTCGAAGTAATCAGCGCGCGATATACATTCTGTAGTTAGTTCGTTTGTAGAGTGTTGCATTGTATTTTACGTGACACGTGGGTTTTGAGTTCCGGGCACACCTCTTCTGAGATGAAGGCTTCTCTGACAGTGCTAGATAGGGAGGCTAAGCAAGATAGCCGCTAAAATTCCGACTGGCCGTGCGCAAACTTTCTTTTGTTTTAAGTCACTCGGCCGAAAGAAGATCATGTCGGTAGGGAAAAAAGAGGTTGCTAAACTCTCGAGTAATCGTGAATTTACACGATATGAAAAGCCTGCTTTCTCCTGTTCACTATCGCATTGCTAAGGCGATCTTAGACTTTGAGCAAAGAAAGGAACCCTCTTTCGTCTCGGATTTGGTGACGAAATTGGGGTATGCGGCCGAAAGCAGTCTCACCGCAACACTTCGCATCATGGAACGAAATGGCTTTTTAGTCATCCAAGGCGGAGGAGAGCGAGGTCGCGCGCGTGTGGTGAGACTGACGGCAAAGGCGCGGTTTGCGCTGGGGGTCGGTGGCATTCCGCTTTTGGGAACGATCCCAGCTGGTCCTTTGCAAGAAGCCTTCGCGCAAGCTGATGAGATTATCGAGACGACCAACCTTCTCCCTTCCAGAGAGGGAGACTTTTTCTTGCGCGTTCGAGGAGACTCGATGATCGGAGACGGAATTTTGGATGGCGACTGGGTGCTCTTGCGTCCAAACCTTGAGGTGCAGCATGGCGAGATCGCCGCTCTTCTTGTGGGAGAAGCGCATGAGACAACGCTCAAGCGGATATTTTTTCTCCCTGAGAAGGCGGAGATCATCCTGTGCGCCAGTAACCCGCGCTATCCTGATCTCGTGGTAAATGCGCAGGACGTGAAAGTGGCTGGCATTTTTCGAGGGCTAATCCGACATGCAATCCCATGATTCCAGACTCATTCAACTGGAAGCATTACGCAGTTTGGTGGCGGAAAAATTCCCTCGATCTCCACGCAGATGCAATGGTCGGCTCCTGACAGGTTGCCGCCCTTTTGATCAAAAGGGAGGTTTTCTCCAAGGAGCGATTACGGAAGTCTGCGGCTCCGGCGCGGGAGGTTCATTGCTGTTGGCGGCGATGGTGAATGCGGCGGGGCGCGATGGATTTTTTATTGGTTTTATTGACGCGGCAAATTCATTCGAGCCTTCCGATTGGGCGGATGAGCATTTGCGCCGCATCCTCTGGGTGATGTGCGGGGCGGCGGCCCCGGCAATCAAGGCAGCGGACATTTTGCTGCGGGATGGCAATCTGCCGGTAGTAGTTTTAGATCTGCAGATGTTGCCGGCCGCGCAATTGCGGCGCATTCCGGTGAGCACCTGGCATCGCTTTCAACGAGTGCTCGAGCCTACTGGCACAGTATTTGTTGTGCTTTCCCCGAATCCACTCGTCGAAAGCGTGCCCGTTCGCATGGCCATCCACACAGATGTCAGCTTGGAAGCCATGCATCTCCCGCGTGCTGCGCTTTGGGAACACTTCCAGGTGCAGGTTTTTGAACGCGGTGCCGCCCCGCTGGCGCTGCTTCAAAAATCCGCATGAGGAGGTATCATGTTTGGCTGCATTTTCCTGCCACGATTTCGACTTCAGGCAGCCTTGCGCTGGCATGATGTTCGTGGGCCGGCTGTAGTTGTCAATGAAACCACACTGAAAGGCATTGTCGCGGAGGCGAGCGAAGCCGCCGCCGCCCAAGGCATCGTTGCCGGCATGACATCGGCCCAAGCCATGGCGCGTATAAGAGGGTTGGTCATTCGCTCGCGCTCCCCCGCTCAGGAACAATGCTTGAACCAAATCCTCGTGCAGACGGCTCTGGCGCTCTCCCCGGATGTGGAACTTTGCTGCGACGGCGCATGCATAGCTGATCTTTGCTGTGTTCGGAAGGGAACCTGCTGGCAGCAACTGGCCGATGAACAAGTGGCTCACCTTCGCACCCATGGTTTGTCCGCCGTGATGGGTGTTGCTCCCACGCCAGATCTCGCCTTTCTTGCCGCCCGCGGAGCGCGCCCCTCGGCTGTTATTTATGATCCTGGAGCCTTCGCCAACTCCTTGCCGATTGAGACTCTCGAACCTCCCGAAGAATTTCTGCGAATTTTACATGGCTGGGGAATTCGTCGCGTGGGGGAATTTCTTGCCCTGCCAAAAATGGAAACAATCGAGCGTCTTGGCCCCATCGCCGAAACCCTGCGCCGGAAGGTATCCGGACGCAACAAGCGCTTGCTTCGTTTGGTCCGTCTCATGCCCGAATATACCGAGGCCTTTGATTTCGATTGCGAGATCGAAACTATTGAGCCGCTCTTGTTTTTGCTTCGCCGCTTTCTGAATGGGTTATGCGGGCGGCTGCGAACGGTCTATCGTGTGGCTCAACGAATGGTCCTCCGTCTCCCGCTCGAGAATGGTGACTGCCATGACCGTGCTTTTTCCATTCCGGCACCGACGGCTGATGTGGAAGTGCTCTTCCGCATTCTCCATACGCATCTGGAGAATTTAAAACTTCCCCAACGTCCCGTGAGTGTTCGGCTAAGCCTTCAGGCAGTCGCTCCCACAAGGGATCAGCTTCAACTCTTCGAAAGCGCACTTCGCGATCCGAACCGCTTTGGCGAAACGCTTGCAAAATTAAAAGCGTTTCTCGGCAATGAACATGTCGGTGTGCCTGCGAGAAGCAACACCCACCGTCCGGATAGCTATGTTTTGCAAGAATGCTTTCCTATGCCAAAACAAAAGCGAGAAGACACCCGCGTGCCCCTCGAATCGCTTCGGGGGCTTCCCTTGCGACGATTTCGTCCAGCCATCTCGACCTTGGTGTGTGTCCAAGAGGGTCGTCCGATCTCGGTGAAATCCTCAGCGGTGCGTGGCGTCATTCGCAGCTGCGCCGGCCCGTACAGGCTCTCCGGCAACTGGTGGGATTGCGAATGCTGGCAGCAGGAAGAATGGGATGTGGCTTTGGCTAAGGGCGGACTCTACCGGCTCTCACGTCATGATACTACCTGGAACATCGAAGGCTGCTATGAAACTTAGGCACGGCCAGCAGGTAGCTGCTGCCAGCGTGCGTGGCTCTGCGTCTCACGGAGCCAACTTTCTTCGGGAAAACGCCGAAGAACTACAGGTGCGTCGCGTGTATCCCCATGATCTACCATGAGCTCCATGCGCGCAGCGCCTTCAGCTTTCTGCGCGGCGCCTCCAATCCGGAAGATCTGGCCTGCGCCGCGGCACGGCTTAGTCTTCCGTCAATTGCGTTGTCTGATCGCGACGGAGTTTATGGCTCTCCCCGCCTGCACGCGGCTGCTAAAGAACAAGGCATTCGCGCGTTTGTCGGTGCAGAGCTCACCATGGAAGACAAATGCATTCTTCCGGTTCTGGTTGCCACTCGCACGGGATATCAAAACCTGTGTCGCCTGGTGACAAATTCCCGCCTGCGCGGCAGCAAAACAGAATCGACGGTGCTCTGGAACGAACTCCCCGCTTACGCAGAAGGACTCCTGGCCTTGACCGGAGACGAAGAAGGAATCCTCCAGGATCCCTGCCATCCGCAAACTTCAAAAAGACTCGAGCAGCTAAGGACAGCTTTTGGCAACGGGAATGTTCTTATTGAAATTCAGCGCCACCTGCGTCGCGGCGAAACCTGGCGCAACAAACAGCTCGTGGACCTCGCCCGAGGACACAAACTTCCTCTCGTAGCCACCAACGGGGTCCTCTATGCAGAACCGGCCGCGCGCCGCGCGCTTGATCTCTTCGCGTGTGCCCGGAATCACACAACTTTCGATTCCGCCGGACGTCTTCTAAGCATCAACGCCGAACGCTATCTGAAATCCGCTGCGCAGATGGAGCGGCTCTTTGCAGATCTGCCCGAAGCAATTGAAAATACCGCAAAGATTGCCGAGCGTCTCGAATTCTCTCTCGAGAATTTAGGCTACGAATTTCCAAAATATCCGGTGCCTCCCGGGGAAACAATGGATTCCTTTTTGCGCACGGTTGCCTTTGCCGGGGCGCGTGCCCGTTATTCCCATCTCAGCGCAAAGGTCCTCAAGCAATTGACCTTCGAGCTCGACTTGATCGAGCGGCTCGGCTTCTCCGGCTATTTTCTTATCGTCTGGGACATTGCCAACTATTGCACCCAGAACGATATTTTTATGCAAGGGCGCGGTAGCGCAGCCAATAGTGTTGTCTGCTACAGCCTGGGCATCACCGCTTGCGATCCTATTGCTAATAATCTGCTCTTTGAGCGCTTCCTAAGCGAAGGCCGAAAAACATGGCCGGACATCGATTTGGACCTTCCCAGCGGTGATCGTCGCGAACGCGTAATTCAGGAAGTTTATCGCCGTTATGGCAAACATGGGGCGGCCATGACCGCCAACGTCATTACCTACCGAGGCCGCAGCGCCATGCGCGAAATCGGCAAGGCGCTTAACTTTTCACCAGATGTCATCGATCGTTTCTCGAGTCTCTACGGACACGGTGATTTTCCGCACACGCTCGACTTGAGAGATCAACTGCAGCAAGCGGGGATTTCGGCTGACCATCCTCGCGCGGAAGCTGCCCTCGAGCTTTACGCTCAGATTTATGGTTTGCCGCGACATCTTGGCCAACACTCCGGAGGCATGATCATCTGCCAGGACGCGCTCAGCTCGATAGTTCCTCTCGAAAATGCCTCTATGCCCGGCCGCGTTGTCGCGCAGTGGGACAAAGACGATTGCGAGGATCTCGGCATTATTAAAGTGGACCTTCTTGGTCTCGGCATGATGGCAGCCATGCAGGACGCCATAACTCTGTGCGCAGAACGCAAACACCCTGTGGATATCGCTGCCATCCCGAAGGATGACTCCGCGGTTTACGACCTCATGACCCGCGCGGATACCATCGGCACTTTCCAGGTTGAAAGTCGCGCCCAAATGGCCACTCTCCCCCGCCTCAAACCCCGATGCTTTTACGATGTCGTCGTCGAAGTTGCGATCATCCGCCCGGGACCAATCCAGGGCGGCATGGTGCATCCCTACTTGGCGCGACGCGAAGGCACCGAGCCAATCACCTACATTGATGAGCGGCTGCGCGCGACTCTGGAGCGCACCCTCGGCGTTCCCCTGTTTCAAGAACAACTCTTAAAGATGGCCATGGTGATGGCGGATTTCAGCGGCAGCGAAGCCGAGGAACTCCGCCGCGCGCTCAGCTTTCATCGTTCTCAGGAGAAGATGGAAAAAGTCTGCGTCAAATTGCGTCGCGCGATGGCAACGAAAAATGTCGATTCCGAGGTGGCAGAAAAGATTGTCCAATCCGTCCAATCTTTCGCTGTCTATGGCTTTCCCGAGAGTCACGCGATCAGCTTTGCCCTGATCGCCTATGCGAGTTGCTGGCTAAAAGTGCATCGCACCGCGGAATTTTATTGCGCCCTGCTCAATAATCAGCCCATGGGCTTTTACAGCAATGCCACACTGATTCGTGACGCCAAGGCACATGGCGTGATCGTGCGGCCGATCTCCGTCTTGTCTTCTGAATGGCTCTGCACGATCGAGAACGATGGCGCCATCCGTTTGGGACTTTCGATGGTCAAAGGATTTGATTCTGCGATCGGCAAACGCATCGCCTTGGAGAAACCTTTCGCCTCGTTGCAGGACTTTCAGAATCGCGTCACGGCGGACAAACTCGCGCTCCGCATCCTGGCTCGAATCGGAGCTCTCAATGGCTTGGTCGAACATCGTCGGGACGGACTTTGGAAAATCGAGTCGACCCATCGGCCTGAAGATTTGCCAGATCTCACTGCTGCTTCGGGAACACCTCTGCCTCTTGCTTGCATGAATGCCCTTGAACGACTCGAGGCCGATTTTACCGGCACCGGCGTCACTATCGGAAGGCATCCAATGGCTCTCATTCGTGAGCGACTTCGTGACGTAACCTTGGCGAGCGATTTGCCTCGGTGCCGAAATGGAAAGTCTGTTCATGTCGCGGGAATGGTCATTTGCCGCCAGCGACCAGGAACTGCTAAGGGATTTGTCTTCATAAGCCTCGAAGACGAAACCGGCGTGTCCAATATTATTGTTGATCCGCGACTCTTCGAACGGCGCAGGCTCACTATTACCCAGGAACCCTTCCTCTCCATCCAGGGTAAAGTTCAAAACACGAGAAACACGACCATAGTGCAAGCTCGACTCATCGATCCCCTGCCCTACGACACCCTCGGTGCACCGACTTCCCACGATTTTCGCTGATCTCGGCTGCATCAGAATTCCTTCCACGCAAGCGGGTCGAATCGCATCATTGGCAACCTCGCTGCCGCGGAACTCTCAGCTGGCAAGTCCTCCAAATAGTCGAGCAACGTATCCTAAGAAAAATGAACCATGCCAATGCAAGCGCACCTCCAGCCCTCAACGGACTAGGGGTCCTGCCTTGGCTCCCGAACGCCATTATTGTCGGGGTTGGCATGGCGGGCCTCTTGGGTTGTGAAGGATCACAGTCCGCTCTAGATCCCGCCGGGCGTGCTGCGGAACAAATCGCACGCCTGTTTTGAAAATGGCGATCGGCACTCGGCCTGACCCTTTACGCGATGCGCGGTGAACCACTTCAGCACGAGCCTCCAAAAGCCCTCCAGCGCGCTCAAGAGGAGCGTCTGCTCAAGACCTGGG
>DATDKN010000237.1:0-7389 GCA_036519995.1 Terrimicrobium sp.
CGGATTCAAATCGGGTCGTTAGGCAATTTCTTCCCCAAGTCCTCGATAAGACGGTCATTGCCCTCCCGCTGCAGAAGTTGATCGATGAACAGCCCGAAGCCCTCCACGACGTCATTATCGACTTAAACCTTGAATTTCCAAAAGGCCGCGCAGCGGCGCAGCAACAAATTCGGAAGTATATCAATCAGGCTCAGCGGAAGCTCAACGTGCGAGAAGGTCAGGTCGAAAAGTCCGAGTCGGATGTGCGACACCAGTATGTCTTTGCAACATTAAACGGAAAGGTCATTCGGGAGCTGGCGCGCCTGGATGGCGAGGCAAAGGTGAGAGCGATCTATCGAATCTGGCCCGACTTTGATGTTTCCGCCTTTATCACCCGCTCGATTGCGACGGTCAAAGCGGATGCGGCGCGTAATTCCTTTTCCGCGCTTGGCGAGAATATTACCTGGGCGGTGCTCGATACAGGTATCGACGAAACTCACAAGCACTTCAAGCAGAACGGGAACCTCCAAGGCCCGGTGCAGCATCGCGATTTCACCCAACCGGACGATAAGCCTGGCGAGCCGCTCAAGGATCCCAACGGACACGGAACGCATGTCGCTGGCATCCTCGCCGGCCAACGCCGCGCGGAAGAGAATGAAAAGCTGCGCATTGTAGAGATCCATCGGGACGAAAAGAACGATATTGTCCCTAAGATCATCGACGACATAGATACGATTAGTGGAGTAGCGCCAAAATGCTGGCTGGTGAGCCTAAGAGTTCTCAACGAGGACGGTAAGGGGAAGGTCCGCAACATTATCCGCGCGCTTGACTACGTTCAGGAAGTAAACGGCAATGGCCGGCGCCTCCACATTCATGGTGTCAATCTGAGCTTGGGCCACAGTTTCGAACCCGAGTGGTTCGCGTGCGGTCAGAGCCCGCTCTGTGTGGAAGTGGAAAGACTGGTCCGCTCGGGTGTTGTCGTTGTCGTCGCCGGCGGGAATACCGGTTACGGATCGTTCGATTTGCCCACGGGCGCCTCGTTTTCATCGGGGATGGGTCTGAGCATCAATGATCCGGGAAATGCCGATCTCGCCATCACCGTCGGATCCACCCACCGGTATATGCCTCACGTCTATGGCGTCTCCTACTTTTCCTCAAAAGGGCCGACTGGCGACGGCCGTCTAAAACCCGACCTCGTTGCCCCAGGCGAAAAGATCATTTCCTGCGCCACCGGAAAATTAAAGCTCGACGCCGCTCGCGGACAAGAGTGCGACTACGTCGAGACGAGTGGGACAAGTGCGGCCGCGCCTCATGTTAGCGGCGCCATCGCGGCTTTCCTTTCCATTCGCGGCGAGTTCATCGGCAAGCCGGAGCGCGTCAAAGAAATTTTCACCTCCACGGCAACCGACCTCAAGCGAGACCGCTATTTCCAGGGAGCAGGTCTCGTTGATCTCATGCGTGCGATTCAGTCGGTTTGACATGCGCAACCATTTTTGATGGCCACAATAATTCCCGGAACGAGTATTGATCTTCACGAACTAAGCTTCGATAAGGACGGCCGAGTCCTCAGCGACGTAACGCTGCCAGGGTCGACGAAGCAGGTATTCGTTTTCTCGCATGGTTGGAACAACGATGCCAACGAGGCGCGTGACCTTTATGGCGCGCTTTTTCGCAACTTCGAAAAGATAGGAAATGCGCGATTCAACCTCACCGAAGTGAAGCCGTTTGCCGTCGTGGGAGTATTCTGGCCATCGAAGAAATTCAACGAGGGTCTTGCCGTGTTCGGCGGTGGTGACGCTAGCGGGGCGGCGTCTGTCGAGAGACGAGCTGAGGGCGAGACTAAGGTCATCAGTAAGCTTGAAGAGATGAAGAGTCTTTTCGAGAGCGACGCTGATAGGAAGCTGCTGAATGAGGCGATAGACCTCGTCGGAGAACTCAATGACAAGGCGACCGCACGTGCGGCGTTCGTCCAGAAGATACGATCCTTGCTGGACCCTTCCGCGGCAGACCGTGAAGATGCCTCCGCCTCCTTCTTTGAGAGTGAACCCGACGAGCTTATGGAATCTCTCAAGCTGAAGATCAAGAGCTCTCCCCCGGAGGAAAGGACCGAGGAGGATGCGGCGACTGCGGCTCTCCCGGCCGGGCCGCCGAAGCTGGCTCTGGACGACGTGGTCGCTGCGGAAAACGTCCTCTCAGGTTTTTTCAACTCCGCGCTGAACCTCCTGAACTACACGACCTACTTCGAAATGAAAACGCGCGCGGGCACGATCGGTAAGAACGGCGTCGCGCCTTTTCTCGACCGACTTCCGCCTTCGATCGAAGCGATTCATCTGATCGGCCATAGCTTTGGCGGTCGTGTCGTTACGGCGGCCGCAGCAAATTCGACGACTCCCCGAATTCGAAGCATGACCTTGCTGCAAGCAGCCTTTTCGCATAACGGATTTTCAAAGAAAAGGGACGGTTTCTTTCGTTCGGTGGTGGAGCAAAAGAGGGTCCATGGACCGATTTTGATCACCCACTCGATCCTCGATCGCGCCGTTGGGATTGCCTATCCGTTGGCCTCGCGCATCAACCAGGATGATCGGCTTGCGCTTGGCGATAAGAACGACCGTTTCGGAGCGATTGGGCGCAATGGCGCGCAAGAAATGGAAGACACGGAGGTCGACGCTGCGCAAACCAACCTTCGTCCGGCAACCGATCCCCAGCCATATCAGTTTAAACAACCAGTAATTTACAACCTTAACGGCGACACTTTGATTACCGGACACGGGGACGTCACCAACGAAGCGATTGTTTCCGCTGTGCTTAGCGCCGTGGCTCCTCTCAAGTCCTAAGAGTGAAGTGCTCTCAATACCACAGATTGACGATGCCGTGTTTATTGAGCAGGAGCAACAAAACCGCCGTCAGGCCTGACGCGTTCAATAACTGCGCGAGAAAGCGCAGGTCATTCTCACGGGTCGGCAAATAAGCGTGCTCGTAAGCGCCGTCAGGCCGGCGCGTCAGCACGGGCAGTGGTCTGGTGTCTGTCACGAAAACGCGCTTTTGGATAAGTTCGAACGGCACGTAAGGTAAAAAGCCGTGCCGCAGCAGGGGCATCTGTTTGTTGAGGATATCCGCCACTTCCGCTTCGCTGCGGTTGGCCCCGAGATCAAAAGCCTGAAAGACAAGAATAAAAACCGTCGTGATGAGCGCGATGGCCGAGAGGTCGGCATACCAGATCGGAGTGCGATTTGAGGCAACGAGAAAAGCGATGACGCTCGCGAAAGATAGGAGGGCGACCGACCATCTCTCTGAAAGGGAGAGAAATTGCGAACGGAGGAAAATCCATTTGGAGATGCCGCGATCGAGATCTGCATATCTGCCTTTCAGTTCCGGTGGAAGATCGGTGGAGGACTCGCGCAGGACGCGGCCCATGCCCTGCACGACGGCATTAATCTTATGTATCAAAAAACTGCGGCGGGATCGCGCCGTATTGACGTCGAAATCGAGAATGTAGACGCTCAGCCGATAGGCGAGATTCTTTAGTTTCAGCAGTATCCGTTCGTCCGCCAGCGTCCTGTCTGCCTCGGCAATGATTTCCCCCATGATGTTGACGTTCTCTATCTCGAGCTCGTTTTCTGACTTATTGCGGTCAAGCAGCCTGCTGAGCAAAAAGCTGATGACGATCGCAAAGACGCCCGCCATGACTTCGGCGTTGACGCCTTCGGCGTCGCCAAGTGCGCCACGAAGCCGCAGCATGTCAGGCACCTGCAGCACGATGATGCTCGCGAAGATGAAGAGGAAAGGTGCCGCCGTGTTGGCCGTCCAGTCCCTCGTGCCCGCCTGCATTTGAAACATGGCCAGGAGGATGATCAGCACGCCGAAGACCATCTGCTGGTCGATGTGCGCTCCGCCGAGGTAAAGGAATAGGGCTCCAAACAACGGAGGCAAATAGGTGAAGCCCTGCCGTGCGGACTCCGAGACATGGGTCATCGTGTAGTCAAAAAAGAAATCCGCCCCGAAGTAGACGACGAAGCCGAGCCAGAAAGGCGCGATCAGGTCTTGAACCGATATGTCGCCAAAATAGAGCGGTGGCAGCAGCAGCGGTGTCTCGTGCAACCCGAGGCAAAGCAGGAGCACCGCCACCAGGCCGGAAAGAAAGCGAATCTGTAGTGCGGAATACCGAAAGGTCACTGGCAGCTCGGGCGCCTGAAGCAGTTCGGCGTGGCGGGCTCGCGAACGTGCGAGGGCATGATAGTCGAAGACGGCGTTGGCGCCGCCGAAGAGGGCTGAGGCGAGACCCGCCAGCATTAGTGCTGCCTTGCCAAGGCCGAGAGCGCTGTGCTCTCCGACAGCCAGGCCGCTTTGCATAAGGAACCAGACGCCGAACAAGCCTATGGCGACGACTTTCAGTTCATACCCGCTGCTGTGCTGCTCCCAGGTACTTGGAAAGAGGGCGTTCGCAATGGCAAAGATGAACGGCCACATAAAGTGCATGATCATGCCAGGAACTTGAGGTCCGTTCTGAACCGAGAGGTAGAAGAGCAGAAGACAAACGCCTTGGGATGCGCCGGACAATATCCAGAATTCGAGGGCGTGCCTGACGCGAAGGATGAATTTCAAATCGCGCACAAAATCTCGAAGCCGAAAAAGGTTCAGTGTTGTGATTCCCGCCAGGGCGAAGGCATGCAGCAACAGCGTGATCTCAAGAAAATTCAGCTGCGGCATGGCGCGGACGGCAACCCATGCTTGCGATCCCCAGAGCATCGTTGCAAAGAACCCGGCTGGCAGCGCGAAACGACCTGCTTTCAGATTCAGCATGGGACCTCGCTAGACATCGAGCAGTTGCCGAAGAGAGCTCACGTAAAAATCGGGCTCGGGATACGGTTCGTGCACGGCGCCCTGCGTCCAACGTCGCGACGCGGCGCCCAGGCGCTGCAGTAGCCATTGCGCTTCGAGGTAGCGGTAGGCGGGCCGTGCGCACAGCGCCTCGACGTCGCTCGTGCCGTAACCCTTGCAAAATGCCGCGAAAAGCGAGGCATTGGGCATGTACCAGCCGGAGCGCTTCTCGACTACCGTCCAGTACTTGAGCGGCAAGAAGTCCTGCCCGAGATCGCCGATACCTGCCTTCTCCCAGTCGAGAACACGGACATGGCCGAAATTGTCCATCAAAACATTATTGCCAAAGAAACTGTTGTTGAGAAGGCCGACCACCACGCCTTCGGGGTCGTATTCGAGTTTGGTGACAACGCTCAGAGTGGCTAGAGGAAGCAACGACTCAACCGCCTCGAGAGACTTGCCGATTTCGAACAACTCGGTCGCACTAGATGCCTGGCCTTTGGCGACGGCTCGAAAAGTCGCATAGCACTTCTTAAATCTGATGCGATGAAACCTGCGTAGCGCCACTCCGGCTTGGCGAAAATAGCTCGCTCTGGGCATGACGGCCAGGTTCCGGCCCTCAACCCAGCGCCGGAGATGAAAAGGGCGCGGCCAAATCGTCCGTGTGGAATCCCATGCAAAGATCTCCGCGCCTCCAGGACAAATGACCGGTGCGTCGAAGTTGGCATAGGTGCCGTTGAAAAGGCCGGTTGCCGTTCTGATGTAATCCTCGGGTTCTTGTCGGCCGATTTCGCTCAGCAGGCGTGCCACGAAACCGGTGCGGTGGGGCACGTCAGTCTCAGGCTTTTCGATGTCATTAATGCAAACGACCAACGGACCTGCTGGCGTTCTGTATCGCATGGCCGAGCGTTCCTCTTCATAGCTTGACTCGACAATATGGACCCCATGTCCATGCGGCAGCATTCTCGTGAGATAATCTTGGAAAAATTCTTCCTGCTGCTTGCGGTCCAAGAGGTTCATGCCTGCGCCTTTGGTGGCGCGCTTCGGCCGGAGCGCAGAGTGAATAATAGCTGGCTCGATAAGAAACCAGGGAGCTTCAGCATGCCAGATGCTGAATACTCTTTTCCTGTGACTGAGTCGAGTGCGCCCCAGTCATCTGTTCTGCCGTTTGCGAGCAAGCCAAATACGATGGGGCCATTGAAGCGCGCCCGGTGCGGCCGTCGCCGCGACAACGCCTTCCGAGCAGAATGTCCGGCTAGGCGCGCCTCCAAAGCTCGGCAATGAGCAGACCCCAATCGAACTCCTGACGCCGCACGCGGATGAAGCCGTGTTTGCGAAGAAATGGCCGGGGCGAAACCAGGCGAGATGCTGGAAGCTTTGTGGCAATCCGAAAAAAGCCATACATGAGCCGGTGGATGACCCCAGCGCGCAGCCGCCGGAGACCCCCTTTGGGGATCTGGAAATCTGAGACCAGCCAGGATGCCCCGGGTCGAAGGGCCGTCTGCAGAGCCTCGATGACAGCGCCGAGCTGCTCGCGAGGAAAGCAATCGAGGAAGAAGTGCGTCGCGATCAGATCGTAACGTTCGGCTGGCGGGTTCCAGGAGGGGAGAGCAGCATGGACAAATTCGACTCCCTTCAGGGAAAGTGCCTGTCGCTGAAGCCGCTTGCGAGCGACCTCCAACATCTGCTCGCTTGCGTCGACGCATGTCACTTTTGCGGTGGGATAGCGCTTTAATAATGAAGCGAGGAATTTCCCGTGGCCCTCGCCGACGAGCAAAGCACTTGTAAGGGGAGGAATATCGTCCCAGAGCGCATTTCGGCACTTCTCGAGTTTGGCACCGGCGAGCACCGACTCCATCCAGTCGTAGTGCTTGGCGAGATGGTCGAAGCGCGCCACCGACGACGGTTGCATCGCGGCAGTGATCAGTTTGCCAAGATTGGCGCGATTCCACCACATGCCGGCCAGGACAGCTCCAAGCGTATAAGCCACGACATCGCCAAGGTCGCCGACTACCCACGGGAAAAGATATGGGCCGATCAATTCGGCGATGAGCGACCAGACCGCTAGGTGTCCCAAAATTTCGGCCGCCGTGGGTGGACGGTCATGACCTCGAAGTCCCCACCAGCGTTGCATGCCAAGAATGATCGGCAGAGCGGCAGGGATAAGAACTATATCATCAAAGTATTGATGGAGGAACGGCCACGAACAGACGGGTTGGATCAGCCAGCGATTGAGAGTGTAGAGAGCGCAGGCGGAGAGACAGATCGGGTCAAGCGCGTAGCGGAAACCCTTCACAGAAGGGCGGTGATCACGAGACCTGCACCAATTGCCAAAAGTCCTTTCAGGCAGAACAATATCATTCCCAAAGAATAAGAAGCAGCTCGTCCGAGTCAACCCGCAGAGTCTCCATCAACCCTCCTTTTGTCACGGCACTGAGAAGCTCCCGCAAGAGAGATTTCCACAAGTAATTCCGGCGAAGTAGCGAGTCGGCGGGCGTTGCCGAAGTCCAAAAAAGTTGCAGGCCAACGCAACGAAAGCTGCGCTGGCCTGCTGTTCCCCCCAGAACAAGGCGTAAACTTGTACGCACTTCG
>DATDKN010000238.1:0-4366 GCA_036519995.1 Terrimicrobium sp.
GTCGAGACGCCATCAAGGCTTGACTCCCTTTCCTCTGGACGGCGCACGTTAGAGCCCTGAGGATCGCCGCCTCGTTCGATGAGCAGCTACTTTCTCGACCATCTCCAATACCTCGAGACCGAAGCCATCCACGTGATGCGCGAAGTTGCGGCTGAGTTCGAACGCCCTGCCCTTCTCTTCTCGGGGGGCAAGGACTCGATCTGCTTGCTTCGTTTGGCCGAAAAGGCCTTTCGTCCCTCGGAGCTCCCGATGCCGCTCTTAAATATAGACACCGGGCACCACTTTCCCGAACTGAACGAATTTCGAGACCGCCGCGCCATGGAGCTTGGGGCAAAGCTGATCGTCAGGACGGTCGATGAAGCCATTGAAAAGGGAATTGCCGTTCTCGCTCCTGGCCAGGTGAGTCGCAACCATCTCCAAATCCCCACGCTGCTGGCCGCCATCGAAGAATTTGGCTTTGATTGTTGCATCGGTGGAGCTCGGCGCGATGAGGAGAAGGCGCGCGCGAAGGAGCGCTTCTTCAGCTTTCGCGATGCGTTCGGTCAGTGGGACCCCAAGAATCAGCGCCCGGAGATCTGGAACCTCTACAATGCCAGACTTAACCCCGGCGAAAACATGCGTGTCTTCCCTTTGAGCAACTGGACGGAAGTGGACGTCTGGGAGTATATCCGCAAAGAGCGACTTGAAGTTCCCAGGATCTACTTCAGCCATGAACGGCGGTGCGTTCGCCGACACGGACAGTGGTTGCCGGTGAACGACCTCATTCCGCCCAGAGCCGGTGAGCAGATCCAGGAGCTGGTGGTCCGGGTCCGAACGATCGGCGACATCATCACGACCGGCTGTGTTGAGTCTCCTGCCGACAATGTGGATGACATTATTGCCGAACTTGCCGTCGCCAGGATGACAGAACGCGGCTCGCGTGCCGACGATAAGGCCTCGGACGCGGCCATGGAGGACCGCAAGAAGGTTGGATATTTTTAGCTTCCCCGTGACAATTCCCCTGCACTACTCCGCCGACCTTCTCCGCCTGAATACATGCGGTTCCGTGGACGATGGCAAGTCCACCTTGATTGGCCGGCTGCTCTACGATTCGAAGTCGTTGATGGAAGACCAGCTCGAGGCGCTGGCGCGCTCGGCCGACATTAGCGGTGGCGGCGAAATCAATCTGGCGAATCTCACCGATGGCCTCCGCGCCGAGCGGGAGCAGGGAATTACGATCGACGTCGCCTACCGGTACTTTGCCACGCCACATCGCAAATTCATCATCGCAGACACACCGGGGCACGTGCAGTACACGCGCAACATGGTGACGGGCGCCTCCTCGGCAAATCTTTCCGTCATTCTGGTTGACGCGCGTCTGGGGGTGATCGAACAAAGCCGACGCCACGCCTGCATTGCTTCATTGCTCCGCATTCCCCACCTCGTCGTCGCAGTGAACAAGATGGACCTTGTTGACTGGAGCGAAGAGCGTTTCATCGAAATTCGCAATCAATTTGAGGAATTCCTGCCGCGCCTTGACATGAAAGACGTTAAGTTCGTTCCTGTCAGTGCTCTCCACGGTGACAATGTCGTGCATTCATCAATGCAGATGCCCTGGTACCCGGGACCAACCTTGCTCGGCCACCTCGAGGGAGTTCACATTGGCAGCGACTGGAACTTGAGTGATTTCCGGCTGCCGGTCCAATGGGTCAATCGCCCGAACAATCCGCGAGATGCAGGACTGCATGATTTTCGGGGATTCAGCGGGCAGATCGCGGGAGGGATCGTCCGAGTTGGCCAGCAGGTCATGGTGTTGCCAAGTGGCTTTACCAGCACGGTAAAGGAGATCTGGACCCTGGATGGCACCTTGTCGGAAGCTTTCAGTCCACAGTCGGTCACCCTGGTGCTCGAGCACGATATCGATATCGGCCGCGGGGACATCTTTGTGGATCCGCATGATCTGCCGGGCGCCAGCTCGGATCTGCACGCCAAGATCTGCTGGATGCATCCGCGCCCGCTGCAGCGCGGCAGGAAGTACTTCCTCAAGCACACGACGCAAACGGTGCAAGCCGTGGTGACCACAATCGAGCATCGCATCAATGTCTCCACATTGGAACCGGAGCCTGAGACGCCTGAGTTGGCGATGAATGACATCGGAGAAATTCGCTTACGCACATCCAAACCGATCGTGTTCGATGCTTATGCGACGAACCGACTCACCGGATCATTCATCCTTATCGAGCAAGGGACAAACGCAACGGTTGCTGCGGGAATGCTGTTTCCACCTACGGAGGTGGCCAAACCAGAGTACAAAGACTTTGTGATTTGAAAATCCAAGGGTCATCATTGCCGGACAAGTGCGGCCGAGTTGATCTCGGGGAAGAAGACGTCATCTGCGCTCGGGGTCATCTCCGTTTTGGACGCTGTGGCCATGCCCGCAAACGCTAGGACTTACCATGGGGTGGAAGGCCATGTTGGCCGCACTCCACTAATCCGTCTTCAGCGTCTCTCGGAGTTGACCGGATGCGAAATTCTGGGCAAGGCGGAGTTTATGAACCCGGGCGGTTCCGTGAAAGACCGCGCTGCCCTCGGGATCATCAGCGACGCCGAAAGCCGCGGGCGTTTAGAGCCGGGTGCCACCATTGTGGAAGGCACTGCCGGGAATACAGGGATCGGGCTGTCGGTCATTGGAAATGCCAAGGGCTATCGCACCGTTATAGTTATCCCGGAGACGCAATCGCCGGAGAAAATCACGCTGCTCCGCACGCTGGGCGCTGAAGTTCTTACCGTTCCAGAGAAGCCCTACTCCGATCCGGGAAACTACAATCGGGTCGCACAGCGGCTCTCCGAGGAAAAGGGGTGGTTTTGGGCAAACCAGTTCGACAACACGGCCAACCGCCTGGCACATTACCGCACCACGGGACCAGAGATCTGGGAGCAGACCGGCGGGGCGGTCACCGCCTTCGTTTCTTCAGTCGGGACGGGAGGCACGCTCGCAGGAACGTCCCTCTATCTTAAGGAACGTGATCGCAACATCGCCATCGTGTGCGCTGATCCCTTCGGCGCTGCCATGTGGTCGTGGTTCTGCAAGGGAAACACCGACACTAAGGACGGCGATTCGTATGCAGAGGGGATCGGCCAGACGAGGGTCACCAAGAACCTGGAGGGCATAATTGTCGACGAGGCCTACCGTATCTCCGACCAGGCAGCGCTGACGGTTGTGTATCACCTCCTCCGCGAAGAGGGATTGTTTCTCGGGCTTTCCTCCGGCATAAATATTGTTGGCGCAGCGCGATTCGCGAGGCAAGGCGGACCGGGTCAAACAATCGTTACGCTGCTTTGCGATTCCGGCCACAAGTATCAGTCCAAGCTCTTTAATTCCGAGTGGCTCCGGGCGCACAACCTGGATCCGGACATCCCGTTGGAATCTGTTCTGGAATTGTAAGCGGTTCGCTACGTCAACGCGCAGCGTGTGCCACCCGCCCAGCGACGATCGGGACCGTGATGATGCTGCGCGCGTAGTTGTGGCGGTTTTGTCACAGGACTTTTGCCCCTGAGCGGCCGATAAACAGAACGCATCAACATGATGAGAAAAGAAATCGGACAATTCCTGACTGGGTTCCCGCGATGGAAGATCAGTCTGAGGCCGGCGACGTCGCCTGTGCTCCCGACACACGCAAAGTCTCGGCGGTATTTTCGTCTGGCGCTTCTTATTTGGGTTCTTATCGGAGCCTTCGCCGCAAAGACGGAGGGAAAATTGGACGGGATTGTGCTGGTCATCGCCGATGGAACGTCGCTCGAGTTGATTACGGCCGCGCGCGCCTACTCTCTGGGCGCGGAAGGTCGGCTTGCATTGGAGGAATTTCCGCACACGGCTTTTGTGCGGACTTATTCCAGCTCTGACATTGTGACCGACTCTGGGGCGGCGGCTACCGCCATGGCCAGAGGTATCAAGGCGGACAATCGGGTCATCGGAATGGCACACCCCGGAGCTCCCTCATCACCTCCGAGCATTCTCGATCTTGCTAAGAAGGCGAACTGGTCCACTTGCCTGGTCACGGATGATTCGGTGACCGGCGCAACGCCCGCGGCATTTCTTGTTGAGCATCTCAATCGCAACCAACACGAGGTTATTGCGTTCAAGATCATGGATCAGGTGACCACTCGCTGGGACATCGTGCTCGGCGGAGGAGCAAAATGGTTCTTTGATCGCGTGGAGGATCCCACTGTGATCTACAAGGCCGGTGAGCGGAATATCGTGCAGCAGACTCAGGAAAAGCTTACCTACCTTCCGGTCGCCGTATTCCAGAATTGGGCGGATTTTCAGAATTACACGGAGGAGGGTGGCGGTGCGGCCAGACCGATACTCGGCGTCTTCTATGCGGAC
>DATDKN010000239.1:0-5662 GCA_036519995.1 Terrimicrobium sp.
GACGGCTGCGCCGTGTTCTCGACAACCTCGGCGTCTTGGCAAAGTTTGAAAGCCTTTTCATTTCGAGCGAACTCGGCTGCGAAAAGCCCGCTCGCGCCATTTTTCGAAAGGCGCTGGAATCGATGAATACGGAACCCGGAAAATGCATTCATGCGGGTGACGATCCCGAACGCGACTGGGCCGGGGCGGTGGCGGTCGGCCTCCGCGTTTTTCGAGTGAAGCGTCCGAGCGTGACGCTGGACGCCTTGCAGCCCGTGCTGGGACCAGAACCTCGCCGGGGTTGATGCAACCGAGTTTGGCAGGCAAGAGCCGCGCTCATTACCATGTTTTCCAGCACTCCTGGAGAGCTGTGGGACGGCAACTTTTTTCCTGTGGCATTGCGAGGTGAAGCAGCGTAATTGCTCTTTCATTCCATGAATTGGCTGAAATCGTCCCTACTCTCCGGGCTCCTGATAATGCTCCTCTCGGTTGGGTTGGCGCAGGCTCAATCGAAGGGGGCAGCAGAGGCCTTTGCTGCCGGCTACGAGGTCTACTCATCAGGTGATTACAAGAATGCGGCGGCCATTTATGAGAAGCTGCTTAAGGACTATCCGACCGACCCGATTATTCCGGCGGCCCAACTGCAGCTGGCGTTCTGCTTTTACTTCCTCGGGCAGTTTGATCAAGCACTGGACGTTCTGAGAAAGGCCGAGTCAGGTTCCGCCATGTCTGCCGAGCTCAAGCAAACACTTGATGGCCTAGTGCCTCAAATCCTCTCGGGGAAAGCTGCCGCTGTTCCGGCAGCCGATCCAAAGCGCAACAGCACCTTCGAAGAGGCTACCGCCAAATTCACCGAATACATCAACAAATACCCACAAGCATCAGACCTTGAGAACGTCATCTTTGGCCGTGCCATCGCCGAATATCAGCTGAGAAAGTTTGACGATGCCGTCAAAGATCTCGAACTCAACCTGCAGAAATTCCCGCAAAGCGGCACTCTCGCCAAGAGCAAGCATCTCCTTGCTGTCACACTCGCGACGCAGGGAAGCGCCCTCTTGGTGACCGGAGATCCCGCGGCCAAGACGAAGGCCTTCGGCCTCTACCAGCGCGCGACCGATTATCTTCGCGAGATTATCAGGAAAAAGGAAGATGTCGCCCTCATCAACGAGGCAAACTTTCAACTCGGAGAAATTCTTCTCAACCAGGCGGCCTACAGTCCCGAATCGGAGCGCCCAAACCTCTACGCCGAGGCGTTGGCCGCTTTCCGAGCGGTAGCGCCGAAGGAGGAAATCATCGCCCTGCAGCAAAACAAGGTTCGGGAATTCGTCACCAGGAAAGCTGCCGCTTTGCGCGCCAATAATGCCTCACTCAAGAAACAACTCGATCGTGACAACGAACGCGAGCTCAAGAAGTTTGCCGAACTCCAAGGCAAACCCGACCAAACGGCCACAGCCCAGCTGAAGATGGCCGAAATTTATTTTCAACAAGGCAAAAACAACGAAGCCCGCGTTGTCCTCCGCCACGTCGCCCCTTTTCTTGTCAGCGAGGAAGATAAGAAGCGTGCACTTTATTTCACCACCATGACCTACGCTTTGCAGAATGCCGCCGATCAGGCCACTGCCGGATACAACGAGTTTCAGTCAAAGTATAAGGGCGACATGCTTGCGGATAACCTCCCCGCCGCCATGGGCGGCATGTACCTCGCTCTCAACAACGCTCCGGAGGCACTCCGCTTTTTCAATGAAGCGCTGACAATCTACCCTAAAGGACGGTTCACTGGTCTCGCCGTCGTCCAGAAGGCCAACGCGGAGGCGCGCTTGGGCAATCTCTCCGACGCTCTCAAGACATTCCAAGACTATCTTGCCAAGAATCCGCCGGCGGAGGTTGCCGTCATTGCCCAGGCGGGTGTCGCAGGAATCCACAAGGACAATCGAAAATGGGATGATGCCATTGCCGCTTACAATATCGTCAAGACCAAATATCCGGGAACTCCTCAGGCCATCGAGGCTGACTACTGGATTGGTATCTGCACCCAGCAGAAGGGTGACAACGCGGCAGCCGCGCCGATCCTTGATGCCTTTGCAAAAGCCAACCCTCAGCACGCGCTCGCTCCCCTTGCACTCTATGCCAAGGGCGGCGCGCTCATCGCCCTCGGAGAGAAAGATGAAGGCATCGCGGCGCTCGCCTCGGTAGCCGAGCAGTTCCCGGAGAGTCAACCCGCCCCGTTCACGTATTTCATGCGGGCACAACTGCGCGCGAGCGAAGGCAAAGCCAACGACGTCGTGGCCCTCATGAGGGAGTTTATCGAAAAATACCCTACGAATGACAAAGTTTACTTCGCTTATGAATCGATCGCCCAGACAGCCGTCAATTCCGGGAAGACAGAGGACGCGGTCGGAACCTATCGCGAATTCATCGAGCACTATCCCGACAGTCCACAGGCCGGTGACGCGCTCTTCAAAATCGCTGAACTCCAACGCACCAAGGCCGATTCCCTGGGACGCTACAGCGCGCTGGCTGAGCAGGAACGCTCCCAATGGAAAACTCTCCTCGAGAGTAGCATCGCCTCTGCGGAGGAAGCCATAAAGAAGTATCCGGAAAGCGTCTCACTGGCCCTGGCGCTGCAAACCCTCTTGCAGTCCCAACGCATGCTCCTGGGGGCTGAGCTAAAAACAGGTTCACAAGTCGAAGAATACTTCCAATCTCTGGCAGACTCCACCACTAGCCCAAGCGCGCGCAGCAAGATCCTCTTTGCATTGGCCACCTATGTTTCGGAACAGGATGAAGCCAAAGCTCTCCTCATCATGAACGAGGCCTACCGCACGGAGATTGTCTATTCTCCGAGGGACCTGGATTTTTACGGGCTCGCCTTGATTAAGGAGAAGAAACTCGACGAAGCCGCCGCGGTCTTCGAGAAACTCGCGAAGGACTATCCGGTGCCCCAAAATGTGCCGCCGAATCAGGCTTCGCAACTAGTCCAGGAGGCTCAAGCGATCGCCCTTTTCGGACGCGCGCGGGTCGCCCAGGAAGGAGGCCAAACGGGACCTGCCGGCCAGCTGTTTCAAGAATTAAAGGCACTCTATCCGTGGTCGCCCAAAGTCCTCGAGGCCGATTACGGGATCGCTCAGTCGCTCAAGGAGCAAGGTAAGTTCGATGAGGCGGTCACGCTGCTGACCGGCCTCATCCGCGCGCCAACTGCGACGGCGCAAGTTCGCGCAAAGGCGATGCTGCTTGGTGGCGCGATCATGGCTGAAAAAGCAAAGACAGCTGCTGACCAAACACAGAAGGATGAATTTCTCGGCGCTGCCATCGATTACTTTATCAAAATTGCACAGTTTTACGGGGGCGTGCCAGCGGCGGCCTCCGAAGGTCTCTGGATGGGTGCTCAATTGCTTGAACAGCAGGCAAACGGATCGAAGGATACCAAGTTTAAAGAGCAGCAATTAGGAAAGGCCAAAGCCTCTTACCAGCAGTTGCTCAAAGAATATCCGAACAGCGAGTTTGCCTCAAAAGCCCAGGAGCGGCTCACCGCGCTGGGCGGGTAAGCGGAAGGTCCTATTTCCGCACGTTTAATCTCGAAGCTTGAATCGCAAGCCAATAGACGTGTATTCGTTCGAACAACTGTCTCTGTTACCTTCAAATGAATAAGACTCTCTTACCACTAAGTATTGCGACTGTAGCCCTCTCGATCGCCGGCGCCACCTTCGCCCTTGCGCAAGTTAATCCAGACGATTTCACCGAGGAGCCCGACAAAACCATGGCAGCCTCTCATGCATCGTTCGTGAAGGGTGACACGGCTAAGGCTTCGCAAGAAATCCGGAAGGCGGCGACCTACGTAAGAAATGAATCGAGCGAAGTTGCGACCAGCGCAAAAGGAGATGTCGAGAAGGCTGCCGCCTCCTTGGAAAAGCTCGGTCGCGAAGTAAAGAACGGCACTGTGAAATCCGGAGACGACCTAAAGAAGACCTTCGCTCGGGTGGACCACGCCCTCGCCGTAGGCTGGCACAAAACCGCCGAAGAGGCCAAGAACTCCGGCAAAGACGCCGGCGCTGCGCTGAAGAAGGCCGGCGCCGCTCTCGACGGAGCCGCCAAATGGTCCGGAACCAAGCTCAAGCAGGGAGCTCAAGCCTCTATCCAAACTCTCCAGAAAGCCGGCAAGAAAACTGGCGAAGCGATCAAGGTGGGCGCCAAACAAGTCGAAGAATGGTTCAACGACATTGGCAATGGCATTAAGGACGTCGGTCGCAAACTTTAACCAACCTCCTTGCGAAGGACGATGCAGCGGCGGTGTCCCCACCGCCGAAGATTCCCCGACGATGGAGACATCGTAGCTACAGGCCCTCGACCGTGAGGACACGGTCGCTACAAATCCACCACGGCAGGATTAGAAATTATGTAGTCGAAACGGGCGAGTTGCAGGGGCGCTTGGCACAAGCGCCTCTACAAATTTTCGGGTTCGTGTAGCGGACGAAAAGTTCTTAGGGAAGCATTCCGGCGAATACCAGCTAAGCTGGGGTAACTTCTCCGTTTACGTCCCAAAGATCCTCCCACGTCTGGTTCTCCTTCCACAGGAACACGTCACCCTTGATCAGGCGACAATTGCGATCGATTCGCGAAAGCGCCTCCATCTCTCGATCGGTCAGCGGATCCTCGACGACACTACGCAGATTGCTAAGGTAGTTCCGCCGATTGACTGAGAACGGAATTGGTATCTGTCCCCGCTGCATAGCCCATTTGACACAAACGACGGCGGGGTGAACTCCCAGCCGGTTGGCGATCTCAACGACGACGGGATCCTCCGTATCGACGGTATCGCCCGGGGTTCGATCGCGATCCGGGCGCGCCGGAGATCCGATCGGACTGAAGCCAATCGGGATCATTCCATTATCCACCACGAAATTGAACAGTTCCGGCTGTTGAAAATGCGGATGCAATTCCATCTCGTTGCAGACCGGTTTGATCCTCGCGTCGCGCAGGAGGAGTCGAAGTTTTGGTATCGTCATGTTGGAGGTTCCAATATGTCTCACCAAGTCAGCTTCGACTAATTGCTCCAGTTTGCGCCACGTCTTCATGTAATTCTCATGAATGTACGGCTGCGCATCCGGACTCCGCGAACTGACGTCGCATCCTGGGGGGTGATAGTTGGGGAACGGCCAATGGATCAGGTAGAGATCGAGATAGTCGAGTTGGAGGTCAGCCAGAGATTTCTCGAACGCCGGAATCACATCCTTCTGATCATGTTTGTCATTCCACAACTTGGAGGTGACCCAGATCTCCTCGCGTGAAACGCCGCCGTCGATGATTCTACGTAACGAATGGCCGATGAGCTCCTCGTTGCCGTAAACGGCCGCGCAATCGAAGTGCCGGTAGCCCACGGCCGCAGCCTCCAAGACTGCCTCAGCAACTTGCGGACCGGATATTCTGTCGGATCCAAATGTCCCCAGTCCGATGGCCGGGATCTTTGCGCCGGTAGACAGAACTTTCTGCGGAACTCGTTTCGGGTCCACGCCATCGTTTGCCGGAATAAATGATTCGGGGGATTTCGACGCTGTCATAATTGTATCGTCTACGAGGGGATTTTCCTTTTTGATGAGAGGAAAGACAATCCAGAACATGCCCTCGACGGCGAGCATGCAGTTGCTTCTCAGTTGCTAATGAGGCTTGAGATCGGAACCAACCCGCG
>DATDKN010000240.1:0-9320 GCA_036519995.1 Terrimicrobium sp.
GGAGGCACCTCGGGAAAGCACGTTGAAGCCACCGGCGAATCGCACATCTTATGCTATGGCTGTGAAATCGGAAAAAGACCTGCCGGAAAGCCAAAGAGCGACCTGGCTGAAGGCGCTGAGCGCCATGGAGCTTCGAAATTACGCCTACGCGATTCAGCTCCTGCAGGCTGTGCTACGGGCTCATCCGGATTTCCTCCTCGGGCGCCAGCTTGCGCGCAAGGCAGCGGTGGCAAAGTCGGCCGGAAAGCGAAGCGTGCTTGGCAGTCTCTCGAGCGCCTCTTTTTCAGTCATGAGAATTCAGAGCCAAGTGAAAAAAGATCCTCTCAGCGCGCTGGATGCGATCGAGAAAATGCTCGAGTCTGAACCCCACAGCGCGCAGGCAAATACCCTGCTGAAGGAAGCGGCTCTCGCGGCCAAAATGCCGGAAACGGCGATCTTTGCCCTCGAAACCATCGTCGCCGGAAATCCAAAGGACACGAAGACAATGCATGAGCTTGCCAGGCTCTACATGGAAAATGAGCGCCCATCGAAGGCGGGCGATGTCTATGGAAAGATTCTGGAAATTAATCCCAACGATCTCCCGGCTGTAAAAGGTGGCAAAGACGCCGCTGCGGCTGCTTCGATGCAAAGAGGAGGATGGGAGCGCGAGGAGACGACGTATCGTGATTTGATCAAAGACAAGGATCAGGCGATCGCCCTCGAGCAGCAGGCGAGGGTTTATCGCGGTGATGACATGATCGACTTCCTGCTTGGAGAGCTCGCCGAGAAATATGTTCAGGATCCTGAGAATCTCGACACCGTTCGCCGAATCGCCGAACTTTACGAAGAAAAGAAGGATCTGGAAAATGCCGTCACTTGGTTCGGCTATGCGGCCCAACTCTCGCAATACACCGACTTTGCATTGGTTCGCAAGGTCTCCGACCTTCGGATCAAACAATTGGATAACGTGATCGCCAGGCTTGAGGAGGCTGTGGCCTCGGAGCCGGCTGGCGCGGGAGGCTCCGAGCAGGCGAGTCAGCTCGAGGAAATGAAGCGACAGCGCGCTGAGCTCTTCCTCGAGGAAGCGAGAAAGCGCGTCGAACGCAACCCGACCGACCTGCAGCTTCGCTTTGAGCTCGGCGAAATTTTGGTGAGCCTCGGTAACTACAAGGATGCGATCTCCGAACTTCAGCGGGCGCGCCAAAATCCGAACGTGCGGCTTCGGGCGATGAACTTGCTGGGGAGGTGTTACACCGAACGCAAGATGCTCGATCTAGCCGCCAATATCCTCTCCGCAGCGGCGAGTGAGCTGAGTCAGATGGACAACATCAAAAAAGAAATCGTTTACAACCTTGGGCTGGTTTACGAAAAGATGTCCCAGGAAGAGAAGTCCATCGAGTGCATGAAACAGATTTACGAAGTGGACTACGGGTATCGGGATGTGGCCGAGCGCGTGGAGAGTTCCTACGGCGAAGCTGTTTAATTGTCGTTCGGTCGAGCTCCTCCGTGAGAGAATTTGATCGACGCATGCTGCCTTAAGCGATCCAACTTCCTAATGGCCGCACTTGCCTCTCTCTACAGTGAGTTTGTCATGCCCACGTATGGGAGATTCGAACTCGACATCGCACGTGGCGCGGGCTGTCGCGTGTGGGATTTTGATGGGAAGGAATACCTCGACTTTGGCGCGGGAATTGCCGTGTGTTCGCTCGGTCACACCCATCCGGAGATCACCGAGGCGGTGAGCAAACAAGCTTCGATCCTTGTCCATACATCCAACCTGTATCGGACGGGCCCTCAAGCCGAACTCGCCCGCCGTCTGGTCGGGTTGGTCGGGCCTGGCAAGGTCTTTTTTTGCAACAGCGGCGCCGAGGCAAACGAGGGATTAATCAAACTCACTCGCAAGTTCGGAAACGCTACCGGACGCTACGAAATCCTCACCTTTAAGAACTCCTTTCACGGCCGAACAATGGCGGGCATCTCCGCAACCGCTCAGGAGAAGATCAAGAAGGGTTTTGCGCCGCTGCTGGATGGCTTCGTTCATCTTCCTTTCCAGGATTTGGATGCCGTTTCTGCTGCCATCGGACCGAAGACCGCGGCTGTCCTGGTAGAGCCGGTGCAAGGAGAAGGGGGTATCCATGTAGCTAGCGCCGACTTTCTTGCAGGGCTGCGCCTCATTTGTGACCGCCATGATCTCCTTCTGCTTTTTGATGAGATCCAATGCGGTCTCGGCCGCACGGGAGAGTGGTGTGGCTGGAAAAGTGTGGATGCCAACGTGATGCCCGACGGCGTGAGTTGGGCCAAGGGGATCGCCAATGGATTTCCTCTCGGTGCGTTCTGGGCTACTAGCTCGCGCGGACTCTGCGATCTCCTCGGACCTGGCACCCACGGCACCACCTACGGTGGCAATCCAGTCTGTTGTGCCGCCGCCGCAAAGGTGCTCGAGATAATTCAACGTGATCGGCTTTGCGAAAACGCCGTCGTCCAAGGTGCACGGCTTCGTGACGGCCTACTCGGACTCAAAAGTCCACGGATCCGAGAAGTCCGGGGAATTGGTTTGATGGTGGGGTTCGAACTCGCGGAGGAGACTGATGCGAATGTCGCTATTCCCTTTGCTAAGAAGTTGATGACGCTCGGATTGCTGGCGATCCCCGCAGGAGAACGCGTTATTCGGCTCCTGCCTCCCTTAAACGTGACCGCTGCCGAGGTCGACGAGGCCCTGGAAAAGATCGGGGTTTCGTTGAGCGCAGCCTAGCTCGTCGCTCCGCTTGGAAATTTAGGCCTGTCGCACCTCGGTTATTTCTTTATGCCAGCTCTAACGATTTCCCAGTCACTTCATGAAAAATCTTCTTTCCATTGAGTCGCTGAGTCGCGACGAAATCGAGCGCATTGTCTTTCTTAGCCACGCCGTCAAGGCGAACCGGGGTTCGCACGCTGCGCATCCGCTGCGAGACAAATGTTGGGCATTGATGTTCTCGAAATCCTCCACACGAACGCGGGTGTCCTTTGAAGTGGGGATTCGCGAATTAGGAGGAACGGTCATGTTCCTGGCAGGCGGCGATATCCAGCTCGGCCGCGGCGAACCAATCAAGGACACCGCCCGGGTGATGGGACGAATGCTGCACGGCGTGGTCATCCGGACTTTCGCGCAGAGCGATGTCGAGGATTTCGCGAAGTTCAGCGGCATTCCGACCATTAATGCGCTTACGGACGCCGAGCATCCCTGTCAGATCCTCTCCGATCTGTTCACGATCGAGGAGAGCGGACGCTCGCTCGAGCGGAGCCCGGTAGCATTTATTGGGGATGGCGATTGCAACGTAGCTCGCTCATGGATGTGGGCGGCCGTCCGATGCGATTTTCAACTTCGTGTCGCCACTCCCGAGAAATTTCGGCCGCCGCCGGAGCTGGCGAAAGGTGTTTCCAGCCACGTGGAATTTTTTGAAGATCCGCTGGAAGCAGCCCGCGGCGCGGGTGTCCTCTATACAGATGTCTGGGTGAGCATGGGAAAGGAGAGCGAGTCGGCCTTGCGCATGGCGCAGTTGCAAAAGTATCAGATCAACCGCGATTTGCTCTCGGTAGCGCCCAATGCCCTGGTCCTCCACTGCTTGCCCGCCTATCGAGGAAAGGAAATCGCCGAAGACATCTTCGAGGAACATGCCGACACGATTTTTCGCCAGGCAGAGAATCGTCTACATACACAAAAGGCGATCCTCTCAATCGTCAGTAGCGGAGTCTCAAATTCAGGCTAGAAGTCTACCCGCCATGGATTGGGCTATGCGCAGTTTACTGGGACCTGCAAAACATCGTTGCGTCACGGCAGCGTCCGGCTAAACTCTGCGGCCCTTCAATACCTAAGCGCCCTGTGTCATCTGGATTTCTGGTTTCTCTAGGCATGGTCATTGCCCTTTTATGCGGCCTACTCGGCTTGGGGGCAGCTGTCTTCCTCATCAAACAGGTAATGGCCTTGCCGACAGGAAACGAGCGCATGCTCCAGATCGCCGGTGCGATTCAGGAAGGGGCCAAGGCCTACCTCAATCGACAAATCGTAACCATTAGCGCCATAGCTGCCGTCATTTTCTTGCTGCTGTGGGTGTTCCGTGACTTTTCCACGGCCGCAGGATTTGTCTTGGGCGCAATTTGCTCCCTTAGCGCTGGTTACATTGGAATGCGGGTCGCTGTCGTCGCCAATGTTCGCACCGCTCAAGGGGCCATCCTGAACCGCAAGAAGGCTCTTCAAGCCGCCTTTAATGGCGGGGCAGTCACCGGACTTCTTGTTGTGGGACTGGCGCTGCTTTCGGTCGGTATTTTTTGGCTGCTGATGTCCTGGATAAATGGTGACAAGTCGATCGCGAGCCTCGTGGGGGTAGCTCTGGGCGCATCGTTGATTTCGGTCTTCGCGCGCCTGGGTGGCGGAATCTACACGAAGGCGGCCGACGTGGGGGCGGACCTCGTCGGCAAGGTCGAATCTAATCTTGAGGAGGACGATCCGCGCAATCCGGCGACCATCGCGGACAATGTGGGCGACAATGTGGGCGATTGCGCTGGAATGGCGGCTGATGTCTTCGAGACCTACGCAGTTTCTCTCATTGGCACTGTGCTTGTGGGGGCGCTTACCGCCGGTCTCGGCGCACCTGTGGTCTTTCCATTTCTGCTTGGGGGAGCGGCAATTATCGCTTCGATCATTGGCATCCTCTTTGTCAATGTTTCCAACACAACACCGACCAATGCTCTCATCGGCGGAGTCGTCGTCACCGCTCTCATCTGCGCGCTCCTTTTCTGGCCTTTGACGATGCTTCTCTTTCCGAGGGGCCTAACCGCGCGCGATGTCTTGAGCGGTGCCGAAATGATCTATCCGGCCAGTGGGATCTATTTTTCCTCGCTGATTGGCCTTTTGATGACGGGGGCAGCAGTTTTTATCACAAACTACTACACCGCGACCAGCTATTCGCCGGTGCGCAAGGTGGCGGAAGCTAGCGTTACCGGACACGCGACGAACATTATCGCCGGTCTGGGTGTGGGCCTTCATGCCACCGCCTTGCCGGTGCTTTGCATTGCGGCATCGATTTGGCTGAGCCACAGCGCCGCCGGTCTCTATGGCATCGCTGTCGCCGTGATGGCGATGCTCTCGATGTCAGGCATCATTATCTCACTCGATGCGTTCGGGCCCATTACAGACAATGCCGGTGGCATTGCGGTGATGAGTGGTTTGCCCAAGACGGTCCGAACCATCACCGACGAACTGGATGCGGTCGGGAATACCATGAAGGCCGTCACGAAAGGGTATGCTATCGCCAGCGCCGGCTTGGCTGCAGTCGTTCTCTTCGGTTCGTACTTCGTCGACCTCAAGCATCATCTCCTGAGTCCCGCGAGCAAATTGCACATGGACCCCGTCCAAATCGAACAGGCCCTCTCTTTTTCCCTCAAGGACCCGAAGATCATCATCGGCCTTTTTCTCGGAGGACTGCTACCCTACCTCTTTTCCGCCTTTAGCATGAACGCCGTCGGGCGTGCGGCTGGCGCGGTGGTCACTGAAGTGCGCCGGCAACTCAAACAACATCCAGGCATCCTCCACGGCACCGACACCCCTGAGTACGGCACGTGTGTCGATATCGTCACCAAAGCCGCCCTCAAGGAAATGATCGTGCCTGCACTGCTTCCGGTGGTGGCAGTTGTGGTTGTCGCCGCGATCCCCGATGGCATGAAAATCCTGGGCGGCGTCCTGGTCGGGAGCATCGTAACCGGTCTGTTCATGGGAATTTCGATGACCTCGAGTGGCGGCGCTTGGGATAACGCCAAGAAATACGTCGAGGAGGGAAATTTCGGCGGCAAAGGCTCCGAAGCACACAAAGCCGCGATCACTGGCGACACCGTCGGAGATCCTTACAAGGACACGAGCGGTCCCGCCATTAATCCCATGATCAAGGTGGTGAACATCGTTGCCATCCTCATCATCCCGATTTTCTTTTAGTCCTGTAGCGCCGATGTCCCCGCCAGGCGAGCCCAGGTGGGCTCACCGGCGGAGGTTTGAAGGACCGATCGGGACATCGTCTACTTGGCCGACTCTTCGTTGACTTCGTCCTCCTCCTCTTCTTCAAGTTCGCGGCGCAGCGCCTTTGAAATAAACGGACGGACAAAACCGTAAACGAGAAAAGTCACAAAGAGCAACGCCGGCATCCACTCGTAAAACATCGCGCTGAAGACCAGGACCACAATGATCAGCAAAAACCGCGGTATCGATCGCTGGGTCCTCCAGCCGAGACCCTTAAAGCTCGGATAGCGGACCCGGCTAAACATCATGAATGACAGGAAGAGCATCAGGCCCGCCAAGGCATACTTCCAAGCCCCGATCTCTTTGGAACCCTCTTCCAGCCAAAGCATGAAGAGGGTCAGCGACGCGATCAGTCCGGCCGCGGCGGGAATGGGAAAACCGATAAAATCTTCCTGTGGCTTGCCGTTTCTTGCACTGGCGTAGCAGTTGAATCTGGCCAACCGGAGCGCGCCGCACAGAAGGTAAACAAACGCGATCAACCAACCCGTCCGATAGAAATCGCGAAGCACGATCTGATAAACCAACAGCGCAGGTGCTATACCAAAGGAGACCACATCGGCCAGTGAGTCAAACTCCCGACCGAAAGGGCTCTCGCTCCCTCCGAGACGGGCGAGGCGACCGTCAAGGAGGTCAAAAAGACAGGCGCCGAGAACAAATGTAAGTGCCTGGTGATAGAGGACCACCGCTGATCCTCCCTGCTGGATTACCAACGCAGCCTCGATGATGCGCGAAACGGCCGCAAAGCCGCAAAAGAGGTTGCCGGCCGTCATCAAGTTCGGCAGCAGGTAGATTTTTGGCTCCTCGTGCGAGTTCATTCCTTGCCCGGTTCGAGTCGTGCGATTGGTGTCTCTCCGCCTCGGACTCTCTCTCGGAGTTTGACGAGGATTTCAGCTTCGATGGGCAGATCAATTTCGGTCCGCGAACCGAAGCGGATCATGCCGAAGCGTTCCCCTCGTTCCACCGAATCTCCGACCTTTTTCCACGCGCAGATTCGCCGGGCGATGGCCCCTGTGATTTGGCGCACGACCACCGTCTTCTCCTTTCCTTGGATTGCCCAGGTGCGCCGCGCGTTCACATCCGCGCTGGAAGGATTACGCGCATCAAGGAATCGGCCGCTGGCTGTTTCGGAGTGGGTAATTTTACCCGCGATCGGCGCGCGATTCACGTGGACGTCGAACACCGAGAGAAAAATGGCGATGCGCTTGACTTTGGCTTTGATCAAATGATCTTCGCCGGTCTCTTTAACTTCTACGACCACTCCATCGGCCGGCGCTACCGCGAGGTTCTCGTCCGCGGGGGGCTGGCGCTCGGGATCTCGGAAGAAATAGAGCGAAAACAGGAAAAGACCGGCAAAGAAAACTGCAGCGGGCGGCAACAAGGCGAGGGAAACGACGCAGCAGACTGCGAGGCTCCCAAGGATCCAACGAGCTTCGCCCAGAGCACGCAACTTCATTGTCTTATCATAATTGGGGAATTCGGAAGGGGCGAGCCGATAGTTGAAATCAAGCCAGAGCCGGATACTCTGGAAGTGATGACTTCGACGGTGGATATGACTATGGGTGAGCTTCTGGAGGCGTTTCCTGGCGCTCAGCGCGCTTTGTTTCGCAATTATCACATCGGTGGGTGCGCCAGCTGCGGATTTCGGCCTGACGAAACTCTCGCGGAGGTCTGCACCCGCAATGACGGTCTTGACCCCGAGGAAGTATTGGAAAGAATCCGACGCGCTTCGGCGGAGGACGAGCGTATGATGATTTCTCCACTCGAAGTTAAGCAGTCACTCGACGCAAACGGTGTGGAATTACTCGATATCCGAACCCGCGAAGAATACGAAACAGTGCATATCGAGGGAGCCCAGTTCCTCGATCACACCCTGATGCAGCAAATTCTAGCCAGCAAACCCAAGGAGAGCTTACTGGTGTTCGTCGACCATAAGGGTTCACGCTCCCTTGACGCTGCGGCGTATTTTGCCGGTCACGGCTTCACAAACATAAAATGCATGCGCGGCGGCATTGATGCCTGGAGCGTGCAGGTGAATCCGAACCTCCCGCGCTACACCCTGGAATGAACGACGATATTGAAGCGAAAATCGTGGCCGCGGTGCACGATCCGCAAAATGTTGGAGAGATGTCGGGTGCTGATGCCATTGGAACAGTCGGCAGTGAAAACTGCGGCGATATGCTTCGAATGTGGGTGAAGTTCAAAGAAAAAGACGGCCGCAAGGTCATCGATAAGGCCACCTTCCAGGCTTTTGGCTGCCAGACGGCCATCGCCGTTGCCAGCGTCGCCACCGAGCTCATTCGGGGTAAGACCCCCGGTGAGGCCTTGGCTATGTCCGGAGAAGAATTGGCTTCGCCGCTGGGCAAGCTGCCACCGATGAAAATCCATTGTGCCCAGCTCGTCGAGGGCGCGTTGCGCAACGCGCTTGGAGGCGAAGAAGCTGTTGCGCCTGCCAACGCCCCCAGCTTGCTCGACCAATTCGCTTCGCCAAAGAGCGTCAAAATTAAGCTTCAACCATGAATGATCATCGCGAAATTTCGCTGACGCGCGATTGCGACGCGATACAGATCCCGAGCGGAAATTCCATCGTTCTTCCCGAAGGAATGAACGTGATTATTACCCAATCCCTCGGTGGAACTTACACTGTGGCAACGCCAGGTGGGCTTGCGCGCATCGAGCTCAAGGATGGCGACGCGCTTGGACTCGATTCGCTGGCGCCGAGCGAAGCACCGAAAAAGCATGAGGGCACTGCCGAGGAGGCGGTCTGGAAGCAGCTTAAGACTGTCTTCGACCCGGAAATCCCGGTGAACGTCGTCGATTTAGGCCTTATCTACGACTGTCGTGTGAATTCTTCGGAGTCGGGCGGAACTTCCGTGCTCGTGCGTATGACCTTGACGGCACCCGGCTGCGGCATGGGCCCGGCGATCGCCGCCGATGCCCGACAAAAGATCCTCGAGATCGAAGGAGTCGATGATGCTGAGGTGGAGCTGGTCTGGGATCCTCCTTGGAACCAGTCGATGATCAGCGAAGAGGGTCGCATGAAGCTCGGCCTCGTCTAGTTTTCGTCGCAGTTGCAGCGTTTTGGCGGCGGTGCCCCCGCCAAGGCGCGCTCACCGCCGATAGAGCCCTCGACGGCGAGGACACGGTCGCTACAATTATCGGCGGCCCTTCGGCCGCCGCGGGTCGAAGCGGCGAATTTTCTATCCTTTTTTGGCGTTTCTCCCGTCCCTGATTCTATCAGCGTTTCCAGAGCAAGGCCCGACCGCTCGGGACCGTTTGTCACTTCGTTGTTCCTAGT
>DATDKN010000241.1:0-2562 GCA_036519995.1 Terrimicrobium sp.
CTCGGCCTGGCTTCCGGTTCGATGGTGCTGACCGTCGGAATGATAGCGCTCGTAGGGGTGTTTGGACTTGGTCTGCCACTCGGCGGCGCGGTCCTCCTCGGTGCAATTCTCGCGCCGACCGATCCGGTTCTCGCTTCCGGCGTTCAACTCGAGAACATTCGCGACCGCAACCGACTACGCTTCAGCCTGACCGGCGAAGCAGGCTTGAACGACGGCACTGCCTTTCCGTTGGTAATGCTCGGTCTCGGATTGTGCGGCCTTCATGATCTTGGCGCCTGGGGTTGGAAGTGGTGGACGGTTGATGTGATTTGGGCAATTTTCGCGGGTCTCGGCGTCGGCGCGCTCTGCGGAACCCTCATCGGGCAAGGGGTCATCTACCTTCGGCGTGAACATCATGAAGGCATTGGAAGGGATGAACTGCTCGCACTTGGACTGATCGCTCTCTCTTACGGCGCGGCTCTGCAGCTCCATGGATATGGATTTCTCGCCGTCTTTGCCGCGGGACTTGCTTTGCGGTCGGTCGAACGGAAACACACCGGGAAAGAGCCGCCACCGGAAGAGCTTGCCGTGGAGGCCGCTTTGAAGCCCGATGAAATCGCAACCCACCCAGAGAAAGGGCCTGCACACATGGCGGGCGCCATCCTAACGATCAACGAGCAACTGGAACGCGTCGTTGAAATCGCGCTCGTGCTCGTTGTCGCCGCAGCACTTTCACCGCAGTATCTCCATTTCGAAGCGACGTGGTTCATCGCGATTCTTTTTCTGGTCATCCGACCGGTTTCAGTAAGCCTCGGATTGCTCGGACAGAAGATGCCCGCATCAGAGCGTCGCCTCATCTCCTGGTTTGGCATCCGGGGGATTGGATCACTCTACTACCTGATGTTTGTGCTCAATCGCGGAGTCCCACAGGATCTGACATCACAACTGATCTCCATCACGCTGACCACCATTGCCATTTCCATCGTCGTGCATGGAATTACGGTGACGCCGCTCATGAATTGGCACCAAAAGCGTCGAAGAAGACAAACTTGAGTCCGCACGAATCCGACAACTGACGCCCGGCGGCTTGCGCCGTCGTGGGATCGTTTGTCGGCTCCAGTCGCGGAATACCCACGGACTTCGGAGAAGCTGATCAGAGACTCAGTTTTGCGGCATCCAGGCCGGCCTAGGACTGCGAAACATCAGTATGACAAAATTAGAACTCAAGGGCAATTGGAACGAGATCAAAGGCAAGCTCAAACAGAAGTACGGGCAACTCACCGACGATGACCTGACCTTTGCCGAGGGCAAGGACGACGAATTACTCGGCCGTCTGCAACAACGGCTTGGCAGGACCAAGGAGGAAATCCGGAGCGAGCTCGAAAGCCTTTAAACGCAGTCTCTAGCGACTCTCCTAGAAACCCCTTAGGGTAAGCGGTTTCGTGTGCGCATTGACGCGCCACGGCGGTGCTGTCTATGTACTGTCAAATATGAAAGCCGCTCTTGATCTTCTAAAACAAGCCGCTTGGGATTGGTTTGACGATAGCGCTCCGACCTTGGGCGCAGCCGTCGCTTATTACACCGTCTTCTCACTTGCCCCCCTCTTTGTTATTGCTGTGGCCATCGCGGGCTTGGTCTTCGGCCGGGAAGCGGCGCAAGGTCAAATTTTCGAACAATTGCGCGCCATGATCGGAGAGACCAGTGCCGCCGCCATGGAAGACGTGGTGGAAAGTGCCAATTCAGAGCCGAGGACCGGGGTGTTCGCCACGATCGTCGGATTTCTCGCTTTGATCGTCGGCGCCTCGGGAGTCTTTGCGCAAATGCAAGCTTCGCTCAATGCGATCTGGCGCGTGGAACCAAAACCTGGAAGGGGTATCTGGGGACTTATTCAGGACCGCGTTCTTTCCTTTGGCTTTATTCTCATCGTCGGGTTCCTTCTTCTGATCTCCCTCATTCTGACAACGATCATCGCGTTTATAGGAGAGTGGTTTGGCGGCTTTGTGCCGGGTGTTGAGACGCTCATCCAGATCATGAATGCGATCCTCTCGTTGGCGGTGATTACGCTGCTCTTTGCAATGATCTTCAAGTTTCTGCCTGATGTGAAGATCGCCTGGCGCGATGTCTGGATCGGCGCGCTCATCACGGCCGGGCTCTTTACGGCCGGTAAAGAAGTCCTTGGGCTTTATTTAGGAAAAAGCGGAGTAGCTTCATCGTATGGTGCGGCGGGATCGCTGATCGTCTTGCTCTTGTGGGTCTATTATTCGGCGCAAATCGTATTTTTCGGAGCCGAATTCACCAAGGCTTATGCAAATCAATTCGGCTCGCGTGTCACCCCAGCAGACAATGCAGTCGCGGTGTCGAAGAGCCGCTTGACCTGAGCTCCCGAGAACGGGCGAGACTTGAGGTGCGCTCTGGAATGAATCCTTGGCGCGACTTACGCCGCCGAGTGGACGACTTGCAGGGGGCGTTATGTCAAGCGCCCCAGCCCAAATCAACAGGCCGTTGACACAAGGGCCTCTACAAAATCTTTGCAGCTCTCAGCACCCGTGGAAGCGATCCTGCCATGTCAATACTCATCATGAC
>DATDKN010000242.1:0-4509 GCA_036519995.1 Terrimicrobium sp.
AAGACGATCGAGGTGGGGCGCTGGCCGATCTGGCGACCCGGATTGAACACCCACGTCTTTTCGATTCGGTCGATCCACGAACCCTCCGCGTAGAAAGGTGCGTTGTGAATGTGCCCGGAAAGCACAAAGTCCGGACCAAAACGACGGATCCACTCGACCAGATACTGGTCTCCGGCAAACTTTTTTCCTGTCCAGCTCACTGGCGAACGGTCGGGAGGCGCATGATGGATCCAGATCCACTTGCCGGTGACCCGAGTTGCGGCCTGGGTCAGAAATTGCTCGAGCTCAGCACGCGAGACCGGACCATCCCACCAAGGACACAAGGTTACAGTGGCATTAGGCAGCGAGACTTCGTCGCCGTCCACGAAGAGCCCATCTCCGCGAATGCGCAGCAGCCATTTGGCGAACCATTCGCCGGCGGCATTTCGCGCATCAGCATCGTGATTTCCCGAGACGACCAGCAAGCGGGTCTGACTCCGCAAACGCCTGAGATATCGCTCAATAACGGCAATTTGAACATCGGGGTCCAAGGCGCCGGCAACGTCCAGGAGATCTCCACCAATCGCCGCCACGTCGAATGGACGCGCGTTTGCCAGCAGCCAATCGAACTGCTTCAAACTATAGTGGAGATCGGCAACGTAGAGGATTTTCATGCACGTGAGCCAAAGCATTGGACACGCACGGTCGCGCTGCACGCCGGCAACTCGCTCTCGCACCCATTGGCCCCGGATGGCGCCAGATCCTATCGGCCGGGGAGCCGATTGTGTAAAGCTTTCTCCGCTCACTTCAAAGCCGATGCGTCAAGGGCGCGGCTCAACCGTCGAATTCTTCGAGGATATCGTCATGTTCTTGCCGGAGCAGCCAGGCTCAAGATATGGTGGGGGGCGAAGGCTATTGCGTATAAATGCGATCCGAGTCGCCCTCCGATAACTGGCGCGATTTAATGCGACTCAGGAAGGTCGCCCAGCGCGTGCGGGCGATCTTGTTTCCCCCGCCAACCCCGGCGCACCTGATGCTTGGGCGATTCGGCGAGAACCTGGCAGTCCGCCACCTGCAAAAGAACGATCACAAAATTCTCTTCCGCAACTTTCGGGCGCCACATGGGGGTGAGGTCGACATTGTCTGCCGGGATAAGCGGCAGAATGAACTCGTCTTTGTCGAGGTGAAGACAAGGACGTCCGAGGACTTCGGACGTCCCCTGGATGCCGTTGACAGGAAGAAGCGGCGCTTGATTCTTCGCGGAGCGATGACGTGGCTGAGGATGCTTGACATGCCCGACATCGTCTTTCGCTTCGACGTCGTTGAAGTGGTCATCTCCAGTCCCACCCAAGTGCGTCACATCGAAAACGCCTTTCGCATGCCGGATAACTATTCCTATTGATCCGGAATCCGAAATTATCGCAAAACCGGCTGCCGGTGGATTAAGCCACTGGCAGCTTAATTATCTCTAATGCGCATCCTTTCCGGCATCCAGCCTTCAGGCACTCTGCACCTTGGCAACTATTTCGGGATGATGAAGCCGGCAATCGAGCTTCAACATCGGGGGGAAGCATTCTATTTCATTGCCGATCTCCACGCGCTGACGACGGTTCGGGATGCCGGAGAGCTCAGCGAGAATATACGCAACGTAGCCATCGACTTTCTTGCCTGCGGCCTCGATCCGCGCCGGGCGTGCTTCTTTCGCCAATCGCAAGTGCCGGCAGTCACCGAATTGGCCTGGATACTCAGCACATTGACTCCGATGGGGTTGCTCGAGCGGAGCCATTCTTACAAGGACAAGATTCAGCGAGGGATCGCAGCGTCGCACGGACTTTTCGCTTACCCGGTGCTCATGGCAGCGGACATTCTCATCTACGACAGCGATGTGGTCCCCGTCGGCAAGGACCAGAAACAACATATCGAGGTCACGCGCGACCTCGTCCTCAAGTTCAATGAAACTTTCGGCCCGACTCTGAAGCTGCCCGAGCCGAGCATTCGCGAGGAAACGGCCGTGGTTCCTGGACTCGACGGCGAAAAGATGAGCAAGAGCTACGGCAACACCATCGGCATCTTTGAAGAGGAATCTGCCCTACGAAAGAAAGTGATGGGTCTAAAGACAGATTCGACGCCCGTCGAGCAGCCTAAGTCTCTCGAGCAGTCAACCATCCTTGCTCTTTACAAGCTCGTCGCGAGCTCGTCCGATTATGGTTTGATGGAGGGTCAATTTCGAGCCGGGGGCGTTGGTTATGGTGAGTTCAAGAAAAGACTCTTCGCCGCAGTGTGGGAGTATTTTGAACCGATGCGACGGCGGCGAGGGGAAATCCTCGCCGAGCCCGGCTATGTCGAACTAGTGCTCCGGGAAGGTCGGCTGCGAGCCAACCAGGTCGCCGAAGAAGTAATGTCCAGAGTGCGCTCCGCGACCGGACTTTAGAGCATAAACAGGGATTGAAGCGTTATCATGCGGCGATGCAAAGATCCGTTTGCCCGGACGGCATTTAGGTTTCGCGGCCTGATTGCAAGGCAACGCAACTTTAATTCTGCTGGTCGTCAGCGGCAGTTGCCTCAGGAGTAGTTGCCGGCCCTTGTGCCGAGGTTAACTTGTCAAGAATCGGAGTAATGCTCGGATCAACCTTCGCCATCGCTTTGCTGACGGCTTGTCGATAAGTTTCAAAGACCGTTTTGCGCTCAGCGGTGGTCACAGCATCCCATCTCTTTTTCTCGGCAGCCGCGACGGCCGGATCGTCTTCCACCTGTGCCATGAGGCTCAACAACTTCTGGCGTTCTTCCTCACTCAGAGCACTTAGTCTGGCTTCCGACCAAGCCCGACGAGCCCTAAACTGCATTGACACCTTTCGCACCAACTCGGCAAGCCCAGGATCTATTTCCAACATCTTTGTCCGCATCGCCTTGAAGAATTCCCTGTTGGCGCGCTGAGCGTCCTTACGCAGTCGCTGTAGCTTTGGATCCTCCAGTGCCTTTTCGCGGACGGCAAGAAACCGCTGGCGGGTCTCCTCCGGAACCCCCTCCAAAAATCTCGAAACCAAACGCTCGCCGCGCCCTTCCTCCCCCGAGGACTCGGCCGGACTCGTCTGCGGAGAAGCGATGGCGTTGGTAATCTGTGCATGTGCCGGGCGCGCCCCGCAAGCCACCAGGAGGATCCCGGCAGCTAAAAGTTGATATCTCATACGCGTGAATTTAACGCTTCGGCTGCTCAAAAGTTACGCCGATCCCGGCTGTTTCATATGGACAATGAAGGAACTCGCTTCCGAGCGACCGTTGCGCAGTTGGCGGCCTCATACGCTGCGTTTCTGCATTTGGTAGATTGTTTCCTGCGATTTGGCAGCTGGTCTGCGAGTGGCCGGTAGCCGAATAATAAACGAGGTGCCCTGCCCGGGCACACTCTCGACCGTTATCGAACCTCCGTGCGCCAGGATGATATGCTTGACGATCGCCAATCCTAAGCCTGTCCCACCACGGCGGCTTCGTGAGCGGTCCTTGTGGACGCGATAGAACCGCTCGAAGATGTGCGCCTGATCATTATAGGGAATCCCGGGACCATCATCCGAAAAAACGATTTCGATTTCCGGGTCGACCCGCCGGCTCTTTACACGAATGGCGATCTCATCCGAAGTCGCGTGACGCAAAGAATTTTCCAAGAGATTCTCAAAGACCTGCTCGATGCGATTCGGATCGACATCGGCAAATGACGCATCGGGATCCCATGCACTGGTGACGCGAGCGTGACGCTCGAAGATTGCCGGTGCAATGCGCTCAACAACCCCGTCCAGAAGCAGCGGCAGATCGACGTTGGCGAAGTTCAGCTGCACTGAGCGATCCTCGAGATGAGAAAGGGTCAAGAGGTCCTCGATCAGCAGGCTGAGACGCTGGCCATTTTTCGCCATGGCTTTTAACCAGGCTTCGGTCGTGGCGCGATCATCGAGCGCTCCGTCCAGCAGCATCTCGACATAGCCATTGATGATGGCCAGAGGGGTGCGAAATTCATGCGACACATTGGCGACGAATTCGCGGCGGACCTCCTCAAGATCTTTTACCCTGGTGACGTCGTGGAAAACGATGACGGCACCGAGCGGTCGAGCTTTTCGCCCCGGAGTTAAACCACTCACGTAAACCTCAGCGTGCTTCGTCGCATACCCCTCGCGGGTAGCAACAACCAGTGGAAGCTCGATAGTTCGCGCAACTCCATCGAACAGGGTTTTCTCAATTGCTTGCTGGAGTTCAGGATTGAGGAAAACCTCAATAATGGTGCGGTTGACCGGAGATTGCTTGAGGCCGAGCATCCGCTCCAGTGATTCGTTGACCAAACGGATCCGCTGCGCGCGGTCGGTAATCACCACTCCCTCGACCATGCTCGAGAGAATCGCTTTCAAACTGAAACCCTCCGCGGCAATCTGCTGATCGAGCTGCTGGAGCAACTCGGAGATTCGACGGACGTCGGCATATGTCTCCTGAAGCAGGCCTTGGTGCGAACTCAGCAACACTGGTCGAAAATCACCCTGAGCCAACCGCCGC
>DATDKN010000243.1:0-3012 GCA_036519995.1 Terrimicrobium sp.
AAAGCGCTTAGCTCCCCTTCGGCCATCGCGGATTCCATATCATGTGAAATGTACCCCGAAGCCAAAATAGGTTTCAGCGTCGGGTCCGCTTTTCTCATTTTTTGAAGTGCTTCCCACCCGTTTAACTTAGGGAGTCCGAGATCGAGGACCACGACTGAAATTTCATCCTTGTGCCGGAGAAAAATCTCAACCGCCTCGATGCCGTCCGTGGCCACCAAGACTCGATAACCCGCTTTTTCCAGACTCCTGCGCATCAACTCGAGCTGCCGTAGCTCGTCCTCGACAAACAGAACTACATGGCCATGCACCGCGATGCTTGCAATTTCCTGCTGGCCGCGCGGGCCATCCACTTCGACAGCGACGCTATGTCCGTCGACGAGCGGCAAATAGATGCGAAACGTGGTACCACACCCGGGCTCGCTGGTCACGTCGATGAAGCCGCCGTGGTTCGTCACGATTCCGTAGGCGACAGAGAGGCCGAGTCCGGTCCCTTGGCCTTGTTCCGTGGTGGTAAAAAACGGCTCAAAGATTCGGCTCTTGGTAGCTTCGTCCATTCCGAATCCCGCATCCTTCACTGTGATGCAGGCGTAATTTTTCTCTTTCGCGTTCAAAAAATGGGTCCGAAGCTCGGCTCCGAGTGTCGTCCCGGTCTGCAGAAGCAACTCCCCGCCCTCCGGCATGGCGTCCCGAGCGTTAACGCAGATATTAAGCAGTACCTGATTGATCTGGTTTGGATCCGCCAACACCGACCTGAGACCCAGGTCTAAACTCAAACCAATATCGATCGTTCTCGGTAGGGTGCCGCTCAAAAGCGCCTTGAGCTTTTGAAGCGCGTCATTGATATCGACTGGTTCGAACCGGACGGCGCTCTCTTTGGCGACGGCGAGCAGCTGGCGCACGGTAGAGGCCCCGCGTTCGATCGCTTCGTCGATGACATTCAGACTTTCGGCGAGATCCCCATTGCCTGATCCCTGGCCCCGCAAAAGCGAGGCGTATCCTTTAATAATATTGAGAATATTGTTGAAATCATGAGCTATGCCGCCGGCCAGTACCCCGATGCTTTCCATCTTTTGAGCTTGGCGCAGCTGTTGCTCCAGTCTCTTTTCCTCATCCCTTTCTTTCGACAGCGCGGCATTCGCGAGCTGCAGTTCTGCCGTGCGTTCCTGCACTCTCTTCTCAAGCTCCTCGTTTGCTCGTGCCAATTCATCCTTCGCTTGCTGCAAGGCCGCCTCCGCTTCCTTGCGGTCGGTCATGTTCAGAAAAATACCGATGCAGCCTCGAACCTTGCCCTCGCCGTCTCGAAGAGGTGTAGCACGGCAAAGCTCATGAATAATCGTTCCGTCGCTTCGCAGGATTTCCAGCTCCTCGTCTAAAATGTCAATCCCTTCCCGACAGGCTCGCTGCATCGGCAGGTCATCCGCAGGGACCGGTTGACCATCGTGCAACATGTGAAACGGAAGCTTGTCACCGGCCACGCCGCTCTTGGATACGTCATCGCCACTATTTGTCCCCAGCATGCGCGTGAGTTCCGGGTTGCACCAGATGTGTTCGCCTTCGGCGTCGGTGGCCACCGCAATGCCGATCGGAGCCGTATCGATCAATTTGCGAAACTCCTGGTTGACGATTTCCAAGGCGCGGGTCTGCTGGCGCAACGTCTCTTCCGTCTGCTTGCGGTCGGTAATGTCGCTTATCGCCGTGACCCATCCTGTGACGTTGCCGGACGCATCCTTTTCGGGCATATAAGCGACCCGCATAAAGCGGCGGCCGATTTTTTCGTAGGGAATCTCGCTCTCATATTCGACCGGTTCTCCTTTGAGGACCTCCGCAATATGCGGCCGGATCGCCTCGCTGGCGTCTTTGCCCAGGATCTCAATAATCGATCTACCCACGATTTGTTCCGGTACGAGGCCGAGGCGCTCGGCATAGGTTCGATTGACAAATCGATAGAGTTCGTCGCGGCCCCATTGTGCGAGCATCACGGGCGCAGTGTCGGTAATGAGACGAACCTGAGCTTCCTTGGCACGGAGGGATTCCTCGGCGCGCTTGCGCTCGGTGATATCCATGCAGACCCCTACCAGCTTCTCAGGCCTTCCGGCGGCATTGAGTAAAACGTGTCCGAACCCCTCAACCCAGCGCAGAACTCCGTCCGGGCGTTCGATGCGATAGGTGACGTGGAGATCATCGTTGGCGACGAGAGTTTTTTCAACTTGAGCCAAGACCAATTCCAGATCTTCGGGGTGAATATCGCGCTTAAAATCCTCGAGGCTTCCGCCAAAGGTTCCCGGAGTCAGACCGTGGATAACTTCGAGACTGGAGGACCAGCTGACTCGGCTCGTGGCAAGGTTCCACTCCCAGGCCCCCATCTGCCCCGCCGCCAGGGCTATCCGCAGCCGGCTTTCGCTCTCCCGCAGCGCGTCTTCTGCGCGCTTGCGCTCCATAAATTGCCCTAGCTGAGCACCGATATTTCCCACCATTTCCAGGAAATCGTTGTCCGGCTCCTCAATCTCACGGCTAAAACATTCCATGACGCCGATGACTTCATCAGCGAGTTTGATCGGAAAGCCAATGCCGGTGTGCAATCCCTCCTTGGTTGCCACCGGCGCTCGCGGAAAAGTGCTGTCACTGGTGACGTCAGTAATCCACTCTGGTTTGCCGCTGCTCCAAACTCGTCCCGGCAGACCCACGCCGCGAGAAAACTTGTTTTGGCGGGTGAGTGCCTCGAACGCGGCTACGTTGACGGAAGGAAGACACCAAAAGTCTATGCAGGTAAGTTGCTCGGAAGGCCGATCCACGTTCCAGATCGCACCCAGCTCCCACTCTGCCGTTTCACACATAGCTTGGATAATTTTGGGCGCGGCATCCGTCATACTAGGAGATTCAGCCAGGATTCGACTCACCGCATCCTTGATACGGAGTCGTTGCTCGAGCCGTCGACGCTCCAGAATAACCGAAGCCATGACCAGAGAGGTCACGGTAACGGTGGCCAAGAACACCTGCAGCAATAAAAGAGAT
>DATDKN010000244.1:0-3263 GCA_036519995.1 Terrimicrobium sp.
TGAAAGAAGCTGGCTAACAGTTTTCCTTATGGATCTTACACGCCTCACCCTGTCAGAGATTCAGGCCGGCTTTCGCGCGAAGAGCTTCAGACCCACCGATATTCTGCGTGCGTTCGAGGCGCGAATTCAAATGGTGGAACCGACGGTTCAGGCATTTCTCTCTCGCGATTTTGAAGCTGCTTTGCGTCGGGCGGAGGACGCAGACGTGTCCCTGCCCCTCGGAGGCATTCCGATTGGGATCAAAGATGTAATCAACGTTAAAGGCGATCCGTGCACCTGTGCTTCGAAAATCTTGCACGGCTACATCGCTCCCTACGACGCAACGGTGGTTGCCCGGTTGAGGGCAGCTGGCGCCATTCCTTTCGGTCGCCTGAACATGGATGAGTTTGCCATGGGCTCATCGACCGAAAACTCTGCCTATCAAATCACCCGCAATCCATGGGATACCAGTCGTATTCCCGGTGGCTCCAGCGGCGGTTCAGCCGCAGCCGTGGCTGCCTGCGAGGTCCCAGCCGCCCTCGGGTCGGATACCGGCGGGTCGATTCGCCAACCGGCGGCTCTGTGTGGATGTATAGGACTAAAACCGAGCTACGGGCGCGTTTCTCGCTATGGACTCGTCGCCTTTGCTTCCTCACTCGATCAAATCGGAACCTTCGCTCGCTCAACGCGGGACTGCGCCCTGTTGCTCAATGTCATCGCAGGATCGGATCCGATGGACTCAACCTCCTTGGACCAATCGAAGGAGGACTTCACCGGACAACTGGGCCGAGATCTCAAAGGGGTGCGAATGGGCATTCCCAAAGAATACTTCGTTGAAGGGATGGATGCCCGTGTCAAGGCGACGATCGAGACGGCCATCCAACAGTGTGCGGAACACGGTGCTGAACTGGTCGAAATCTCGCTGCCGCATACCGAATACGCAGTTTCGGTCTATTACATCATCGCCACCGCCGAAGCTTCGGCCAATCTCGCACGTTTTGACGGGGTTCGTTATGGCTACCGCGCAAGCCAGCCGAAAGACTTAACCGACCTCTATGTTCGGACGCGCGAAGACGGCTTCGGCAACGAGGTCAAACGGCGCGTTATTCTTGGCACGTATGTTCTTTCCAGTGGCTACTACGATGCCTACTACCTTCGCGCCCAAAAAGTCCGCACCCTCATACGGAGGGACTTTTCCACCGCATTTGAGAAAGTGGATGTCATCGTCTGTCCCACCTCCCCTGACCTCGCGTTTCCCATCGGAGAGCGGACTGACGATCCGCTCAAAATGTACCTCGCCGATATTTTTACGATTGCCGCGAATCTGGCCGGCATCTGCGGAATCAGCGTGCCTTGTGGCTTTGTGCTCGAAGGTAACCATAAACTGCCCGTGGGCCTTCAATTTCTTGGAAAATCGCTCGATGAAGCGCGTCTGCTCGGCATCGCTGATGCCTACGAGCGTGCTTCCGGGTGGAGCAAGGAACTCGCGCCAATATGACTACTCGACTGACAAGGGTATTTCTCGCCTGGCCGCCTCCTGACGACAAACTCTGGCGTCCACCCGGTAAATCCGCTGCGTTAAGTATATTGTGCCTTCGCCCCCATCGACCGGCGAGACTGGACATGCTAATGCTTTCGCCTACTTTGCACTTCCGAGATGAGCTTACTTTTCTTTAAGCGGGTGCTCGCCAACCCGCTGCGCGTTGGCTACTTGGTGCCCAGTTCACCTTTTCTGACGAGGCAAACCGCGCGGCGCCTCGATTTTTCGCGGCCAAGAGTGGTTGTAGAGCTCGGCCCGGGAGAAGGATGTCATACCAGGGAAATCGTCAAGCGGATGGATGCCAAGTCCCGTCTCATTCTTTTCGAGCTCGACGAGGAATTTGTCTTCCATTTGCGTAAGCAATTCGTCCGTGATCCACGGGTGACAGTGCTGAATACAGATGCCCTCCATCTGCCGGGGACCCTTCAAGAGATGGGCCATTCACATTGCGACTATATCATTTCCGGCCTTCCTTTCTTTTTAATCGACCCAAGAACAAAAGATAGGCTCTTGCAGAGCATCGCGGAATCTATGGACCGCGAGAGCCGCTTCATTACGTATCAGGTCACCACGCAACTCTGTGACCACGATAACCTCTTCGAACTGGCCGATAAGAAATACTGCGCCTTGAACTTTCCGCCGATCAACGTGCTTGAATTTCGCAAGGTGGCCACTGCCTAGCGAGGCGAGTGTCCGCCTTTTCCCCCGGGATCTAAAGGTAGCCTCTACTCACTTCCTCGGCCAAAATGGCGATGCCTTCACGAACGGCGGCTTCATCCATCGCAAAGCTCAGCCGGATGCACTCGTGGCCATGCCGCCAATCTTCGGATGCCCCAAAGTAGTGGCCCGGAACTACCAGGACGCCGCGTTGTTTCAAACGATTGTAAAGTGTCTCCGCAGAAATTCTCATTCCACGGAACCAAAGCCACAAGAACAACGCTCCCTCACTGACATGAACGTGGTAGTCAAGACTGTCGTTGAAATACTCCGTGATCCAATTCTGCGCTAGCTCGGACTTTCGCTTATAAAATGGGCCGACTACCTCCCGAGCTAAACGCAGGATTTCGCCAGATTGGACAAGAGGAAGCACGATTGCTTGTCCAATCGAGCAATTAGCCAGCCCTACGATCGCTGTCATCGAAGCGATCGCTTGGATAATTTCGGGTTGTGCGACGACGATGCCCGTGCGCGTGTTGGGCAGGCCGAGTTTGGAAAGGCTGAGCGTCAGGATAATGTTGTCATCCCAGATCGGATCAGCGCTGCGAAACAAGATGCCGGGAAATGGCAGACCATACGCGTTGTCCATGATCAAAGGCACGCCGGCGTTTCGGGCGATGGAAGCCAACCGATGCACCTCCTCATTGGTCAACACGTTTCCGGAAGGATTTGTCGGACGTGAGGCGCAGATGGCGGCCACATCGTCGTCAACGATGATTCGATCGAAATCTACGTGGTACTTGAAGCGATGACCGGAAAGAATCTCGAGACGCGGGTCCACCGCACGCAAGAGCCCAGGGCTCAACCCTTGATTCATGTAGCCGATGTACTCGGGCACGAGGGGAAGAAGGATGACCTTGCGCTTGCCTCCTTGGAATTCACCAGCGAGCAAGTTGAATAAGAAGAAGAATGCGGTTTGGCCGCCTGCAGTTATGGCGATATTTTCCGGTCCTACGCTCCAACCGAATTCCGCCCGCAGCAGGGCGGCCAAGGCGGCAATGAACTTGGCGTTGCCAATCGGCGGATC
>DATDKN010000245.1:0-9786 GCA_036519995.1 Terrimicrobium sp.
ACCACGAGACTGTTGCGAACGTGCGGCCAAAGTCGCTCCAACGCCTTCGACCAATTCTCCACGACGAAGTTTCTCGGCCAAAAGCTCTGATTGACTCCGAAAAGCTCTGCCGGCGTCATGAAGCTTCCGACGAGCACCCAATAAAATGGTGAAAGCAGAATGGCCGTAACAATCACGACTACGGCAGTGAGCCACCAACGTCCGGGTATCGAGTTCATGGGGGGAAGAAGGTTCGTTCTTACGGGCTTGAAGTTGAGAGCACTCCTAGTCGACAGCGCGGCGGACCCAGACCAGCATCTCGCCTGGTCCGCGGTTATTCCATGCGTAATAGGGCACTGCCGTCACATTGATTTCCTCCGTTGGCGGCGGGTGATCGCTATAGAGTTCGCCAGAATCCGTCTGCTCGCGGACCGCTGGGCCAGTGAGTGCCATGATTCCACCGAGTAGGTCTGGGCGTTCCTCGGCAGAAAAGCTTGCTTGAGACGCAATGGTGACGGCATCGAGGTTAGCGCCATTATCGACTTGCTCCAGGCAATACACCAAAGGACCTCTGCTCAAGGCAAGTCGCCCACGGTTCACGTCGACTTCATATCGGGAGAAGTTCTTGTTCACTCCCATGGCGAACTCCAGCTTTATGGAGTCGTCCGAATTCCACACCCGTCGGACCTCTGCATAGCCTTGTTCGAGCATTGGAGTGATCGTCTCTCCATTGATCCGAATACTGAATTGTTCAGACCACGCCGGGACCCGGAAATAGAACGTTCTCTCCGCCGGTGCATCCACTTTGACCTCGAGGGAACTATTTCCTCCGAAGGGGAATTCGCTCTGCACCTGCAGAGTAAAATCGTCCGCGAGGGCCTCGCTGGTAATGTAATGATGCACCGCAATCGCATCTGCTCTCTGGGAAAAAAGGTATCCGGACAAGGAGCCCACGAGCCGTGCCAGGTTTGGCGGACAGCAAGGCGTCCACCACGGCCAATCTACGCGACCCTTCGAGCCCGTGCTCGCCATCGGATTGTCGTAGAAAAAACAACGGCCGTCGACCCCGATGCCCGAGAGGATGTTGTTATACAGGGCCTGTTCCATCACATCGCCGTACTGACCGTCGAGCCGGGCCTGAAGAAGTCGGTGTCCAAAGAGAAAAAGGCCGATGGAAGCGCAAGTCTCGGCGTAAGAATTCTCGTTGGGGAGATCGTAGTCGCGTGTGAATCCTTCGTTCTCTGAAGCGGAACCGATGCCGCCGGTAATATACAGCTTTGAAGTAATGACATCCTGCCAGAGGCGCTCGCAAGTTGCGAGCAGCTCGTCATCGCCATCTTCCAAAGCCAGACCGGCGGCGGCGGCGAAGAGATACATCGCACGAACCGCATGACCCACGACCTTGGTCTGCCGGCGAATCGGTTCGTGCGCCTGCATGTACGCATAGGGAGAACCGGGATGGTTTGGCCGAAACGGTCGCGAGTCCAAACGCGCAACAGCTTCTTGGTCGAAGAAGTTAGGCGACTGCCCGCGCTCATCGATAAAATACCGACAGAGGTCAAGATAGCGCCGTTCCTTGGTGAGATGGTAGAGGCGCAGAAGCGCCAGCTCTATCTCCGGGTGGCCGCAGTAGCCGCGAATCTTGCCTGGCTCCCGACCAAAACGGGAATCGATATAATCTGCAAAGCGCCGCGCGACGCGCAGCAAGCGATCCTTTCCGGTCGCTTCAAAATGAACCACGGCCGCCTCGATCAAGTGTCCGGCACAGTAGAGTTCATGTAGATCTCGGAGATTTTTGAACCGGTGCTGTGGACGCCAGGTCAAAATATGGCTGTTCACGTAGCCGTCCGGCTGTTGTGCCCGCTCAATCAGATCAATGACCTCATCAACGCGAGCCTCCAGATTTCGATCTGGACTTTGCTCGAGCCGGGCGGAGGCTGCTTCGAGCCACTTACCCAGATCGGAATCCCAGAACACGCTGCCGCCCCAGTAACCGGCGTCCGCCCAGGGATCCGCGAGTTCGCGGCCACGATGCATTTGGCGATCCAGAAGCATCGCCTCCATGTGCCCGTCGGCGCACATTTCCTCGAACTGGTGAGTCAGGGTAGTTTCTCCGATGAGATCGCGCCATCGCTTCCAAAACCCGTCGGGAATCTTGACCTGGTTGCGGGGGAGGGGTTGCCAGCCAACTTCCATGCCCAATTATATGAACGGAAAAACGGCAGGAAAGAACTAAGAACCGGATGAGACGACTCCGTAGAGAAAAAATGGCCAGGGCGCTTCTTCTGCTCTCCATCAGCGTCGCGAGCGATTGATCAGGACAAGATTGCGGATATAGATGATCCAGCCGGTAGCCTGGCCCAGAATGCCGACAATATCGCGTCTCCAGATAAAGTAGACGAGCAGCATTGTCGCGCCCACCAGGCTCATCCACCAGAATGAAACCGGCACAACCGAGCGCTTATTTTTCTCGCTCGTGAGCCATTGCACGAGCATACGGCCGGTAAAGAGCAATTGGCCCAAGAGCCCAACCGCAACCCAGGCCAAGCCGGCGGCGCTCGTCACATTGAAAATTGCGAAAAGCCAGCCGCGGCCGGCCTCCTGAGCGTAGTAGAAGCGCGAGAATTGTTCCGGTGTCAACATTCGGTCGGTGCCTGCACCCAGCCGCTTAACAATGTAGACGAGCGATCCGTCCTGTAATCTGGCAACCTTTACGTTATCCTTCGCGCCAGGCAGCGAAACCTTGAACCTGACTTCGGAACCAGGAACAACTGATTGATCGACCGGCTTGCCCAACTGATCCAGCGCCTCGGCGTGAACAGCTGCGCAGCAAAGAACCAGCAAAGCAGGAAGGCAAAGGACTCGCATGATTGGGCGAGCCTTATCGCACCACCTTCGCTCGATCGCAAGAGCCGCCCGGTCTTTGCGAAGGCCCCTCGTCCTTGGGCGGCGTCGGCTTGGCAGGAACGTTTCCGCCATCGTTGCCATCCTCTTTCTCGTGGGGATCGAAAAAGAGGTCCAGCGCAAGGAAGAGGGCCTTCGAGTGTCGCGCAAAGAGCAGACTAAACAGAAACACTGGCACAAGCACTGCCGTCAGCAACTGCCACACGGGCAGATTTAGTTTCCACTCCAGAAAGCCATAAATGGCCAGACCCAGCACGCTACCAACTCCGTAGTTAATTGCCCAGATGGACATTAAATAGTAGCCGGGCTCGCGCTCATACGGATATCCGCATCGCGGGCATCCATCGAGGGGGGCAAACCAATCACGCAGGGAGCGCACTTTTTTCCAGCTGATGAAGATTGGGCTAATCCCGCATGCCGGACATCGCAGCCGCAGAGCGCGGTAAAAGTAAGTCCCGGCGGAGGCCGTTGGGCGCGGCGCTTTCACAGACCCAGGATACGACGGCGGCTTCAGGCCGCCAAGGGAGCATTATTTATCTTGAGCGAGGTTGGCGCGAGCGCCAATACTGATGAGTTTTCGCGTTATGCCAAATACGATCCTGGTGGGGGCTCAATGGGGAGATGAGGGCAAGGGAAAGATCATCGATTTCCTCACCGAAGAGGCCGATATCGTGGTTCGCAGTCAAGGCGGGAATAACGCCGGGCATACAGTCATTATTGGCGGAAAGAAATTCACTTTGCATCTGATTCCCTCGGGAATTCTCCGCACCGGAAAGGCATGCGTGATCGGCAACGGGGTGGTGGTGGATCCGCTCGATCTTATTCGCGAATTGATGGGCCTGCGAAAGCAGGGCGTGACCATTGCCGACAATCTCTTTATCAGCGATTGCGCGCACGTTGTCTTCCCTTACCACCGCATGCTCGACGAGTGCCGCGAGCGCGCCAAGGGCGACAAGAAAATCGGAACGACCAAACGCGGGATCGGTCCATGCTACGGTGACAAGGTGGAGCGGACTGGCTTGCGGATGGGGGATCTCACGCACCCGAAGACATTTTCGGAGAAGTTTCAGGCGAAGGTAGAGGAGAATAACAAGATCCTGGAAGCCTTTGGCGAGAAACCGATCGATTTCCTGAAAGTAAAAAAAGCTTACCTCTCGGCGGCTCGAAAGCTCGCTCCCTATATCACCAACACGGTTGTCTATCTGCACGAAGCGATCAAGGCAGGCAGAAATATTCTCTTCGAAGGCGCTCAAGGCACTTTCCTCGATCTCGATCATGGCACGTATCCCTACGTGACGTCGTCAAATACGACCGCTGGAGGAGCATGTACCGGAACCGGAGTGCCGCCGCATCGAATCGATCGCGTCATTGGAGTGATGAAAGCGTATACAACCCGGGTAGGGGAGGGACCTTTTCCAACCGAAAACCAGGAAATCTCCGACATGCTGCACGCGATGGGAAGAGAGTTTGGTTCGACCACAGGTCGTCCTCGCCGATGTGGCTGGTTTGATTCAGTAGCGACGCGCTATTCCTCAATGATCAACGGCATTGATGAGCTCGCCGTCACCAATCTCGATGGACTTGATTACGTCAAGAACATCAAAGTTTGTGTCGCCTACAAACTCGGCACCAAGACGCTGACTGTTCCCCCTTCTGACATGCGCGAGCTCAAACGATGTGTTCCCGTCGTTGTCGAACTGCCGGGCTGGAACGCGTCCACGGCACAGGCGCGAACCTTCCGCGAGCTTCCGGCCAAAGCCAGAAACTACCTCAAGAAGATAGCATCATTAACGGGTCCAAGGCTCTCGATCGTGAGTGTGGGCGCTGACCGCGAGCAGACGATCCGTCTTTAGCGTTCCCCGTGCCCGTGAAAGCTGTCCCCCGTCATGTCGCGATTATCATGGATGGCAACGGGCGCTGGGCGCAGCGCCGCGGGTTCCCCCGACTCGCCGGTCACGAACAAGGAGCCAAGTCTATCCGCGAATGCATCGATGCAGCCATCGAAAGTGGAGTCGAATACCTGACGCTCTACGCCTTTTCGTCCGAGAATTGGAAGCGTCCGGCGGTTGAAGTCCAGGGGCTCATGCGCCTGCTCGAGCGCTTCCTCCAGGACAAATTGCAGGAGCTAAATGATGCCGGCGTGCGCCTGCAGGCCATCGGCCGCCTCAATGACCTCCCGGAAATTTGCCAGCGAAAGCTCGTCGAAGCAATAGCTTCGACCTCCGCCAACTCACGTTTGACGCTGATCTTGGCGCTTAGTTACAGCGGCAGAACCGAGATGGTCGATGCGGTCAAGAGCATCGCTCGCGATGCGCTTGCGGGCAAACTGTCCGAAGAAGATATTACCGAAACACTCTTTAGTAAGCGGCTCTATACGGCGAACTTTCCTGATCCCGACTTGCTTATCCGCACATCCGGAGAGGTTCGACTGTCGAATTTTTTACTTTGGCAGCTCAGCTACACTGAAATTCACGTTACTTCCAAGTTGTGGCCGGACTTCCGAAAAGAAGATTTTCTTAACGCTTTGCACGATTTTAGCCAGCGAACTCGCCGGTACGGGGGCGTTTAATCCGCTGCTGTTGATTTTTGCTCGTTTTGCCTTCTCTTAAGGGAATTGCCCTTGACTTCCCAGGCCCCATCCCGTGGCGTGTCTGTGCTGTTGATTTTTGAACATCCGTACCATGGCCAAACAAACCATCCTTCTTGTCGACCAGGAGACTGATTTCCTTGAATGGGCCAAGCACCAATTAGAGACGACAGGAACGCGCGTTGTAACTGAGACCTCTGCGGACGCCGCCTACAAGAGTTTCTGCATGGAAACTCCTGACCTGGTGATGGCTGAACTTAATCTTAGTCCGTTTTCGGGCATTGAGCTGCTGGCGCAAATTCGAAAGCACTCACAGAATGCGATGGTCATCATCGTCAGCGCCTTTAGCACTAATCAGAACGTTATCGAGGCTATGAAGATGGGAGCGTTCGACTTCGTGCGGAAGGAGCAATTGCCTTTCAATTTGAAGATTGTTGTCGATTCGGCCTTGAAGGCGGCCGCAGAACTAAAGACCGCGAACACTTTTAAGCCTGTTCTGACCATTGAACAGCATCAGGACGAGATTGTCGGCCGTTCGGATGCCATGCAGCAGGTCTTCAAAATGATTGGACGCGTGGCTGCGAGCGATGCTCCCGTAATGATCACCGGGGAAAGCGGATCTGGCAAGGAGCTGGTCGCCCGCGCGATTCATAACTACAGCACTCGTAGTGGGAAAAGCTTTCTGGCGATCAACTGTGCAGCAATCCCTGAAAATTTGTTGGAGAGCGAATTGTTCGGTCACGAAAAGGGTTCATTCACCGGCGCGCATAGCCAGCGGATTGGACGCTTCGAGCAAAGCGATAACGGCACGCTCTTTCTGGACGAGATAGGCGAAATGCCTGTGCAGGTCCAAAGCAAGATCCTGCGGGTTCTGCAAGAGGGCGAGTTTTCTCGGGTTGGCGGCAACCAGACCATCCGCGCGAACGTTCGCATCGTCTGCGCGACGAACAAGCACCTTGAAGAAGAAGTTGCCCAGAAACGCTTTAGGGAAGATCTCTTTTATCGACTCAATGTGGTTCGCATCCATCTTCCGCCTCTGCGGTCAAGGCAGGAAGACATTCGCCAGCTCGCAGAGTACTTCCTCCAGAAAATTGCCCATCACAAACACAAACCACCGTTGAAGCTATCGGAGGAAGCTGCCCGTGTGTTGGAGGCGTATCCGTGGCCGGGGAACGTGCGTGAACTGGAAAACACAATCCAACGAGCTTCTGTCCTGGCTACTGCGGACGTGCTTTTGCCGAAGGATATCCCGCTTGGGCAAGTCTCCTCGAGCTCGTCCGAGCAGCACATGGATGGTAGCGGTGACTCCGTCGAGAATGCCATCGAAGCTCTATTCGATGCGGCGACCTCTGACGCCAGCGTCGAGCTGCTGCCGTGGCTCGAGCGGGAGTTTACCCTGCGGGCGATGCGCAAGACGAACAGCAATCAAGTCCGGGCCGCGAAGCTTCTTGGGATTACCCGCGCAACGCTTCGCAAGCGCTTGGAACGTAACGGCGCGTTGGGAACTCTCGACGACGAGTGAAGGGCGTTCACGCCTGGACACTTGTTGAGGGGTCTTTCCGCGAAGGGGCCGACGTTCCGATCTCCGACCGCGGATTTCGTTACGGGATGAGCGTCTTTGAAACACTCGCTGTGCGGAATGGCAGGATGCTTTTTCTCGAGGAGCACTTGGCCGCTTTATCAGCAGCTTGCAAGGCGGCGGGATTTCAAGCGGAAACCGTCCTCCCCATCAGCGAACTGGCAGATCTTCCCGACGGGTTACTGCGAATCTACGTTACCGCTGGGGACGGCGCTCTTACCGGTTCCGTATTGCATCAGCGGACATTCGCCTATTTCGAGCCGGTAGAGTTTCCTGAACCAGTGGAGATCACGCGAGGTTTTCGGTTGGGTGTCACGCCGCCCCCCTTTGTGACTGTGCTGGGCGGGTGGAAAACCGGAAACTACTGGCCAAACGTGAGAGCGCTCTCCCTCGCACGGGAAAATGGATTTGACGAGACGCTGATTGTGAACATCGAGAGAGTTGTGATTTCCGCAGCGATGGCGAACGTTTTCTTTCTTATCGAGGGCATTCTGCAGACACCCGCAGCGGACATCGGGGTGCGCCAGGGAGTAGTGCGTCAATGGATTACGAGAATGACGTCAGTTCGGGAGGGTCGCTTGTCGCTCGACAATATCAGCGCGGCCGAGGAATGCTTCCTGACCAATAGCAGGCTCGGCGTGATGCCGGTTTCCCATATCGAGGGACGCCGTTTGCCTTCTCGAGGCACTGGTGAAGCGCTGGCCGGGATGTACCGTGAAAGAATTCTCCGAAAGTGAAGCGATTTTCGCGCGCGCCTTTGCTGCGCTTGAAGACGGGAAGAAAGCGATTTTCCCCGATGTCGCCGAATCCGCGCAACCCTTTCTAGTAGCATGCCTTGCCCGCGTGGTGAAGGAGCGGCGGGTTTGGGTTGTTTGTCCTGATGTTCGCAAGCAAGAGGAGTTTGCTTCCGAACTGGCGGCGTGGCTCCCCGCCGCGCGCTTGTTGCCGGAATGGGAGGCTTTCGCAGGGGAAGTGCTGCGCGATCCTGAAACCGTCGCGGAGCGACTCGAGATTTTGGGACTGTTGGCACAAGACCGTCCCATAGGACCCCTCGTTGTCCACTCGGCGCAGTGGGATCAGAACGTCCCCTCTGCATCCGCTTTGACTGGATCACTCTTCAGCCTGGCCACGGGCGATAAGCTTATTTTGAAGGAAGCAGCCGAAAATCTGGTCCATTCAGGGTATGAGCGTGTTTCCCAAGTGGCCGCTCGCGGGCAGTTCTCAATCCGCGGCGGCATTATGGACGTGTTTTCCTGGCAAGCCGCGCTCCCAGTGCGAGTCGAGCTTGACGATGTGATCGTCGATTCGATCCGAAATTTTGACCCGGATAGCCAGGTTTCGATCAAAGAAGCGGATTCTTGCGAAATCTTCGCGGGAAAGTTACAGGCGCAACAGAGTCCCCTACGAAGCTACCTCAGAAGCCAAGACCTCATCATTGATCTGGCAGGTAGTCAGGAGCGGTCTGATTTTCGAATTTCGGCAGAGGGGGGAGACGAGCGGACTTCGCTGTTTCCCCAGCCGTTTGGAGAATTCGACGCCGGCGATCTTGTTCTTGATGCAGTCAGGCGCGACAGACTGTTTCGTCAGATCAAAGAGTGGCAAGGCGCAGGCTGGCTTGTGGCGCTTGCGGCCGGCAGTCACGGGGAAATTGAGCGGTTTCAGGAACTCGCAACCGAGCATGATTTTGACGTTTCCGGCCTGACTTTTCTTCATCTTCCGATTGCGCGAGGATTCGTCTTCCCAGCGGCCGAGCTAGCCGTACTTTCTGACGCAGAGTTGTTTGGCCGCTCGTCCTCGCTGCGCCAACGTCGCCGCGCCCAGAGACGCGAGAGGTTGATGGCGACTCGTGCAGCCATCGACTTCACTGAATTTGAGCCGGGCGACTATGTCGTCCACTTGGATCATGGGATTGGGCGATTTGAGGGCCTGCAGATGATCCCCGGGGATGGTGGCGGCGAAGGTCTAGTCCTCGAGTACGCGGAAGGCGCTCGGCTCTATGTGCCTCTCGATCAGGCCTGGCAAGTGGCCCGCTACGTCGGGATCGGGAAGACACACCCGGAGCTTTCCGAATTGGGCGACGGACGCTGGGCGCGAACGCGCGAAAAAGCCCGGCGATCCATTGTGGACTACGCCTCACGGATGCTGCAGGTGCAGGCTGAACGCGATCTCAAACCCGGGTTTTCCTTCGCTCCAGACACACACTGGCAAAAGGAATTCGAGGATGCGTTTGCCTTCGAGGAGACCCCGGACCAGATCAAAGCGATCGCGGATACGAAAGAGGACATGGAATCCGAGCGACCCATGGATCGACTGATTTGCGGGGACGTTGGATTTGGAAAGACAGAAGTAGCCATTCGAGCGATCTTCAAGGCCGTCATGGGCGCCAAGCAAGCGGCGTTCTTGGCTCCGACGACCGTCCTGGCGCAGCAGCATTATCAAACGCTGCGGGAACGCATGAGCGAATACCCGGTCAGTATCGAGCTGCTCAGCCGATTTCGGACGGCTGCCGAGCAAAAGCGAGTGCTCGCCAGGTTGGCTGACGGGAGCGTTGACGTCGTGGTTGGGACACACCGGCTAGTTTCACCGGACGTTCGATTTAAGGATGTCGGTCTGCTCGTGGTTGATGAGGAGCAACGGTTTGGAGTCAAACACAAAGACCTCCTCAAGGAGCGCTTCCGGCAAGTTGATGTGCTCACTCTGTCGGCGACTCCTATTCCTCGCACCTTGTATCTCTCCC
>DATDKN010000246.1:0-20467 GCA_036519995.1 Terrimicrobium sp.
AAGGAAAACTCTGCCGGTTCACCGACTCAACCCGAGTGAAGTTTCGAGCTCGACGAGAGGTTGACCTCGACGATTATTTGCGAAGTATTTACCCTCTTGACAAGGCAGGTGCCTACGCTGCGCAGGAGGACGATGGACGCCTGATCGAGTGCGTCGAAGGCTCGATGAGCAACGTGATCGGCCTGCCGGTCGAGCGGGTCGTCCTGGCTTTGCGAGAACGTTTCGCCGTCGAAATCTAAGCGGCATGCCCTGCGGAAGCGTAAAAGAGACTGCCGACATGCACGCCTTACAAACTTTCCAAACAACTTGAGCCCAGCTACCTCGATGGCTCCTCGCGCTCAAACGCCCGATCTTCGAAGCGGGTAATGCTTTTGAGGAATGTTAAAGGCACGGCCCCGACCGGACCGTTGCGCTGTTTGGCAATGACAAGTTCGGCCTTGCCCTCAAGCTCCTTTCTCTCCTCGTCGTCATCGAGGTAGTATTCCTCGCGCCAGAGAAGTCCGACGAGATCGGCATCCTGCTCGATCGAACCGGACTCCCGCAAGTCACTCAAGCGCGGTTTGCCCTTGCTGTCGCCGGTGCGCGCCTCTGGGTTGCGATTAAGCTGAGCCAGCACCACGATCGGAATGCTTAGCTCCTTGGCGAGAGCCTTGATCCCTGCGGAGATCTCCGCAACTTCGACCTGACGGTTATCCAATCCCCTCCGACTGGGCGAGCGAAGAAGCTGAAGATAATCGATCACGATCAAACTGACGTCGTGCCGGTCCTTAAGTCGCCTGGCGCGCGCGCGGAGTTCGAGAATGCTTAGTCCCGGCGTATCATCGATAAACATCTTGGATTCGGAAAGCCTGGTGGTGGCTTGAATAAGATTGGTCATGTCGTGCTTTCCGATAAATCCATCCCGGATTTTCTTTAGGTCGACGCGTGCGTATGAACAGAGCAGCCGCTGCATGAGTTGCTGGGTGCTCATCTCCAAGCTGAAGACGGCGACCGGTTTCCCTGCATCGATGGCAACGTGTTCGGCAATATTCATGGCGAGTGCCGTCTTGCCCATCGACGGTCGCGCCGCGACGACGATCATCTCGCCGCCATGCATGCCATTGGTCATGGTATCGATGCCCCTAAAGCCGGTCGGCAATCCGGTGAGTGCGCCACGATTTTGGAAGAGCTTTTCGATACTATCCAAAGCCGCCATGGCGAGCTCCTTCATCTCCGGGATCTTCGCGCGAAAGCGATCATCTCCGATAGCCAGGATCCTTTGTTCGACCTCATCGAGAAGGATCTGAACGTCCCCCTGTTCCTCGTAGGCGCGAGCTCCGTATTCGGTGCACGCCACGATGATCTCCCGCAAGAGGTACTTCTCGCGAAGGATCTCGAGATAGTAACCGGCGTTGCTAGCGGTCGGAACAAATGTGAACAAGTCGGTGACCGCCGCGGCCCCGCCAACTTCTTGCAAGAGGTGCCGGTCCTCGAGGAATTGCGTCAGCGAGATTTGGTCAATCGGCTTGTTCGCCTCACGCATGTCGACCAAGACGCTGAAGATCCTCGCGTGAGCAGGGTGTTGAAAATACTTTTCGCCGACCTGCTGCTGAATGCACTCGTCGAGCACGCGCCCGGGAGCCAACAGCACCGAGCCAAGAAGCCCCTTTTCCGCATCAATGCTTTGCGGGAGGGACCTGTGAATATCAGGTAAATAACTCCCGACCTTTTGGGAGTAAGAACGCAGCCTTTCACGGCCTTTACCGGGACCAAACCCGGAGTTTGCGGGATTCTCGGCAGAGGCGGCCGGAGAATCGGTGGCCATTGCTAAGAGGAGTTCTTGGGGGCGCTTCTTCTGCGGTTGGATTTCTTGATCGGTTCCGGCTCTGCCTCAGCCGAAGCGCGCTTCGGAGTCGAGATCCTGACCCGAAGCTTGGCGGTGACATCGGGGTGGAGTCGCACCTCCATTTCATGATCGCCGCTCTCCTTGAATGCCTTGTCGAGCGCCACCGCATGCTTGGGCAACTCGACGTTGTCAAGTTCCGCCGCCAGGCGGTCATGAATATCCTTGGCTGTCACCGAGCCAAAGGCTTTCCCTGTCTCGCCGGTCTCAAGAGAAAAATCAAGGACCAGCTTGTTGATCTTGCTGGCGAGTTGCTCCGCGGCGGTTAATTCCCGTGCCTCGCGCTCGGAACGCTTTGCCTTCAGATGATTGATCTTGCGAAGCGAACTCGGAGTGACCTCCAGGGCCTTGCCGTTCGGAATGAGAAAATTGCGCGCGAATCCGCGACGAACCCTGACCAAATCCGCCTCTGCGCCCAGATTAGGGATGTTTTCCGTAAGAATAACTTCTGAGTATGCCATAGCTCCCTAACCAAAGAGGGACAAAAATCTTAGTTCTTGGGCGCACACTGTCAATTTGAAATCAGGGAAAATCATAGAGGGCATGAACGAGCGCAACCGCTCGAGATTTCGGAAGGACGCCAGATTCCATCTGGTTCATGACATAGGCAAAGCCAAGGTGATTCTCCGGATCAGCAAAAGCCAGGCTTCCGCCGGCTCCGGGATGGCCGAAGGCCGAAATTGTCGGACCGAAAGTATAGCGCTTCTTTTTCCCGGAGGCATCGAGTGGGTCAAGCATAAAGCCCCCTGAGAAGGCGGTTTCGGTCTGAAGCGTCTTGTCGACTCCTTGCGCCAAACGGGTGGTCATCCACTGAATCGCCGTCGCCGAAAAGTATTGTCGCCCATCCCATTTTCCTTCGAGGGAGAGCATGGCATAGAACTTAGCGAGAGAATCGGCGCTGCCGATTGCGCCCAACGCGGGGAGGCTGGTTGCGCGCAATGTTGGAGAATTCATCGCCGAGGGCGAGACTGCGCCTGCCGGGGTCGAGAATGCCTCGCGGGTGAGCGAGCCCGGCGTGGCCATGGCTTGGGAAAACTGATCTTCAAGGTCGCCGCAGCCTGCTCGCGCGGCAATCATTTGCGCTGCCCGGTGGTGAAGCATCTCGGGGAGACCAATCCAGAGGTCGAGCTCCAATGGCTCGCCAAACTGCTTTCGCCAATACTCACCCAGCGAGGTTCCGGTGAGTCTGCGAACGGATTCGTCGGCGATATAGCCGTAGATCCGGGGGGAATAGCCGTGTTCGTCGCGCTCACTCCAGAGGGGTGCCTGCAGTTCGACGGCACGGACCACGGCATCATGATCACGAAGTCCGACCGTCTTGTCGGTGAGCGCTGAAAGGCCCGCCCGATGGGAAACCACCTCTCCAACAGTGAGGCGCTCCTTACCCGCTTGGCCAAATTCCGGCCAGAATTCTGCCACGCGTGTTGACAAATCAAGCCCCGCACCCTCCAGCGCATGCAGGAGACACGCACTCGCCAGACCTTTGGTGGCAGACCAGACGAGAACCATGGTATCGGCGGTCCATGGCAATTCGCGTTCGCCATCCCTCCAGCCATGGTAAAAGCAGAACGCTTGGGCGCCATTCTGCCAAACAGCCACGGAAGCACCCACTTCGACGCCGCGCACGAAGTTGCTTTGAAAGATCTCTTGAACGCGAGCAGCTGCGGAGGCGTCGGCAATCATCTCCCCAAGAGTCCGTGAATTGCTTTCAAATCGGGATCCAGACTTGCGATTTCCCGAAACTTTTTGTCCATTCGGAAGCTTGTTTCAAGGTGTTGGGTCGCTTCTTTCAAGTTGCCGAGCACGGCATCATAGCAGCCGAGGTTGTAGTGATAGGTTGGTTCGCTCAGCAGAGAGGAAGGGCCTGTGAGCAGGAGTTCCTTTGCCTCGTTGGTCCGCCCCATTTCATGCAGGCAGAAGGCCCCGTGAATATAGCCGGTCGTATCTTCTGGACTGAGTGCGCGCAGGCGCGCACAGACTGACAACGCCTCCTCCCATCGCTTGCCATGCATGACGATAAAGAGGCGCATCTGCAACGTTTCCTGGCGAAGCTGATCCCTTGGCCCAAGCGCATCGAGTTCCGCCAAGGCTTGGTCGGGCATTTCCAGTTCGATGTAGCCCTGCGCGGAAAGCAGAGAACGTTCGAAAGACATGTTCTGCCTGATAAGAGCAAATCCGCGTCGTTGCAACATGGATTACAAAGCGCGCCGCTTCTGCCGGCTCGGAGGCGACGGGCGCGTCCGCGATGCAACGCGATCTCGAAGCGCCCAGCAAAGGCGGCCCTGAGATCCAGGTAGAAACTGTTTACCTTCGGCACCGTGTCTTGCGACCGAAGGAAACTTTCGGTTCGCTTAAGCGATAGTGACCTCTTTGCAGAGGTAAACGTCTTGGATTGTATTGAGGAGCTTGATCCCGTCCTCCATCGGGCGCTGGAACGCCTTGCGACCAGAAATCAGACCCATTCCGCCTGCTCGCTTGTTGACGACCGCCGTGAACGCAGCGTCCGCAAAGTCCTGGGTGCCGCTCGCCCCGCCAGAATTGATCAAGCCCGCACGACCGAGGTAACAATTCGCCACCTGGTAACGGCACAAGTCGATCGGGTGTTCGCTGGTCAGCTCGGTGTAGATACGCTCGTCGAGCTTGCCGTAACTCGAACCGCCGGTGTTCAGGGCCTTGTAGCCGCCGTTGTTCTCAGGAAGTTTTTGTTTGATGATGTCGGCCTGGATCGTGCAGCCGAGGTGGTTCGCCTGACCGGTGAGGTCCGCGGAAAGATGATAATCCTTGTCCTTCTTAAAGGCATTGTTACGCAGATAACACCAGAGCACCGTGGCCATCCCGAGCTCGTGCGCCAGCGCAAAGGCTTCCGAGATTTCGATGATTTCCCGCGAGGCATCCTCGGAGCCAAAGTAAATGGTCGCTCCGACGGCAGCGGCCCCCATGTTGTAAGCGTCTTTGACCGTCCCGAAGAGAATTTCCTTATGTTGGTTCGGATAGGTGAGCAGTTCGTTGTGGTTGATCTTGACCAGGAAGGGAATCTTGTGGGCGTACTTGCGTGAGACCGCTGCCAGGACACCGAAGGTTGATGCAACAGCGTTGCAGCCGCCTTCGATGGCAAGCTTAACAATGCTCTCGGGATCGAAGTAGTGCGGGTTCTTCGCGAAACTGGCACCGGCGGAATGCTCAATGCCCTGGTCGACCGGAAGTATTGACAGGTAACCTGTGCCTGCCAGGCGTCCGGAGTTGTAGAACCAGTTCAGATGATTGAGGACGCGTTGGTTGCGGTTGCTGGACGCGAAAATCCGATCCACCCAATCAGGGCCAGGCAGATGCAGAAGCTTGGTCGGAATGGTTTGGCTGCTGTGCTTCAGGAGGTACTCGGCCCTATCGCCGAGCAGGGATACAATGTTGTCGATCATGGGAGAGTCAGATGCAGCTTTCCCGTTTAGGTAAGCGAAGAACGCTTGTCGAGAGCGCGCATCCAGCAAAGAGAACCGGCCGACGGCCAATCTGAGCCGCGTTGTCTTAGGCGCGGACTTTTCCGGACTAGGCGTTCCGGTTGGTGCAGTTCAGGTCTTCGAATGTACCGATCAGGCGTTTTGTGAAAGCGGCCTCGCCTGCGCCCAACCAAATGCGCGGGTCGTAATATTTCTTGTTGGGCGAATCAGGACCTTCGGGATTTCCAATTTGCCCCTGCAAGTAGTCACGATTCTTGGCTTCATACGCCCGGATGCCATCCCAGAATGCCCATTGGAGGTCTGTGTCCAGGTTCATCTTGATCGCACCGTAGCTGATCGCTTCACGAATTTCTTCACGCGACGAACCAGAGCCGCCGTGAAAGACGAAGTTCACCGGCTTCGGTCCCGTTCCGAGCTTTTTCTGAATGTATTCCTGCGAGTCCTTCAAGATGGTGGGCTTGAGTCGAACATTGCCAGGCTTGTAAACTCCATGAACATTTCCAAAGGCCGCCGCCACGGTAAAATTGGGACTGATCGGAGTGAGCTCCGAATAGGCTTTGGCGACCTCCTCCGGTTGCGTGTAGAGGCGTGATTCGTCGACGCCCGTATTGTCCACGCCATCCTCCTCTCCCCCGGTAACGCCGAGTTCGATTTCGAGAGTGATTCCCAACTTGGCCATTCGGGCGAGATATTTTTTGCAGGTCTCGATGTTTTCGTCGAGCGGCTCTTCCGAGAGGTCGAGCATATGCGAGCTGTAAAGCGGCTTACCGGTCTTGGCGAACTGCTCTTCGCTGGCGGCAAGCAGACCGTCGACCCAAGGCAGCAGCTTCTTGGCGCAATGATCCGTGTTCAGAACGACAGGTACGCCGTAAGCCTTGGCAGCTTGATCGACATACTGCGCCCCCGCCACACCTCCCATGATCGGCCCAAGTTGCTTGTCCTTGCTAACACCCTTGCCGATGAAAAATTGTGCTCCTCCATTTGAGAACTGGACCATCGTCGGAGAGTTTACCTCTCGGGCGGCGGCCAAGGTCGCATTGACCGTGCTCGTGCTGATGCAATTGACCGCCGGAAGCGCAAATTCCTTGGCCTTCGCGTAGTCAAGAAGTTCTTTCACTTCATCGCCGAAGAGAACTCCGGCCCGAAATCGTTTGTTATCACCCATGATTAGGAAATTTTAGTGGTTGTATTCTCCGGCCAACAGTTCGCCATTGTGGAGGGGTCTTGTGCAGCTTTTACCACATCGCAGGACAGCGTTCCAGCACTAAACACATCCGGATGGTATCGGGACACAACAGCCCGAGCCAGATTTCAAGGTACGGAATTTGCCGCCAACGTACGAAATGAGATCTTTTTTGCGTAAAAAGGGTTGACAGTACGAAAAAAAGGAGGTGACATTCGTTAACCCCCATATCGCTATGAAAAAGAGTTCTCGAGCATTTACTCTGATCGAACTTCTGGTCGTCATTTCCATCATTGGAATTCTGGCCGCTCTGGCTTTGCCCGCTCTTTTTGGTGCATTGGTCAAAGGCCAAATGACACAAACGTTGAGCAACATGAGACAATTGCATCTGGCCACCCAGACGATGGCCTTGGATGGCCTCACCACCGGGGATGCGACGCTCGGCTGGCCTGGAGATGTGGGCGGGACTTGGGGCGTGTGGGCGACAAATCTCGTTCCTAATTACTTGGGTGAAAATGATTTCAACAAGTTGCTGAGTGCCGCCGGGCTTCCGCGTCCTGCGGGCACGGCACCGACCGCCCCGACTCCTTCTGCTGTGAAGGCATACCCTGTGGCCGAGAATCACACGGGCGACACCGTTTTTCTCGCCACCGCAAACTGGACAGCAAACGCCCAGCTGAACGCCAGTAACAAGCCGTACGGCGACAAGGGTTTTATCGTTTTCAGAAAAGCAGGAGACGGCGCCATTCTTCTGCCGAAACAGTATAATAATACAAACGTCATCGGCACGGTGCTGACAACCACTCTTCAGTAGGCGCCGTGGCTTTTTCCGCGGCGCGAGCCCTCGTCGGGATTTGTGTCGCATTCCGCATAAGAAATTCCTGTGGGTAGGCGCGCGCGTGTTTGCCCGCGTGTTCGAGAAATCTCCTGCTTGGGGTTGCTCCGCCCGCGGGATTGTGGGTAGTTTAAAACGTCTCACCTTCTCACCTATGAAATCTAAGAAGCTCTCTTCCCGCTCGACGAAATCCTCTGGTCCTGACCGGGGCGAAGTAATGAACGGTGCAGAGATCTTGGTGAGTTGTCTCGAGCGCGAGGGCGCGCGGATTGTTTTTGCCTATCCAGGTGGCGCGTCGATGCCAATTCACCAGGCATTAACCAAGTCGAAGAAGATTCGCGTGGTGTTGCCTCGTCACGAGCAGGGTGGCGCGTTTGCTGCGGAGGGCTATGCACGGGCCACTGGGAAGCCGGGTGTTTGCATGGCGACCTCGGGACCCGGTGCGACGAATCTTGTCACCGGCATTGCCGATGCCTTCATGGACTCGGTTCCGCTGGTGGCAATCACCGGGCAAGTTAATCAAAGCATGATCGGGCGGGGAGCCTTTCAGGAGACCGATGTGTTCGGGATGACGCTGCCGATGGTGAAGCACAGCTATCTTGTCTGGGACATCAACGACATTCCGCGCATTGTCAAAGAGGCCTTTTTCATCGCGCAGACGGGACGCCCTGGTCCAGTGCTAATTGATATTCCCAAGAACATTCAGATGGCGCGCACCCAGCCGATTTATCCACGTTCGGTGAAGCTGCGCGGGTACAAACCGATTCCCAAGGCTGACGACGTCGCGATCCACGAGCTAATCGGCCTGATCGAACACGCCAAAAAGCCGCTCATTTATTGTGGCGGCGGCGTCATTACCGGCAACGCCTCCAAGGAACTGGCGGAGTTTGCGGAGAGAACTCAAATTCCCGTGACGACGACACTGATGGGCATTGGAGGCTTTCCTGAGGACCATCGTCTCTCGCTCAAATGGCTCGGCATGCATGGGACGGTCTATGCCAACAATGCCGCCAACGAAGCTGACCTTCTCCTGGCGATCGGCGTTCGCTTCGATGATCGGGTCACCGGGAAGGTCGAAAAATTCTGCGAGCATGGCACGATCGTGCATATCGATATCGACAACTCCGAGCTCAACAAGAACAAGCTTGTGAAGCTTCCAATCCTCAGCGATCTCAAGTACGCGCTCGATCGCGCGAATCGGATCTTGGAAAAGATGGGACACAAGCGTCTGTCCGACGGATACACGCGCTTCCCGCAGTGGTATCAGCAGATCGATCGCTGGAAGGCTGACCATCCGCTTCGCTTTAAGGACACCGACGATGTGGTTCAGCCGCAGTATGTCGTCAAATGCCTCTATGAGCTGACCAAAGGAGAGGCGATCATCACCACGGGAGTTGGTCAGCATCAAATGTGGGCCGGCCAGTATTACAATTTCCATTCGCCGCGCACCTTCATCACGTCGGCGGGTCTCGGGGCGATGGGGTTTGGATATCCGGCAGCCATGGGTGCGAAGATAGCGCACCCGGAGAAAGAGGTGGTTGATATCGATGGCGATGGCTCATTTCTGATGAATATTCAGGAGCTGGCGACTGCGCACATCGAAGGCATCGCGGTCAAAGTGATTATCCTGAACAACCAGCATCTCGGCATGGTCGTCCAGTGGGAGGATCGCTTTCACGGCGGAAATCGCGGGCATACCTTTCTCGGCGATCCCAAAGACCTCAAGCGCATCTATCCCGATTATGTAGATATGTGCAAGGGGTTCGGTGTTCCCTGCGAGCGAGTCCAACACAAAAAAGATGTCGAGGGAGCAATTAAGCGAATGCTCGATTCCAAAGAGACTTACGTTCTCGACATCATGACGCCTTATACCGAACACGTCTTGCCGATGATTCCCTCTGGGATGACTTACAAGGACATTATTACCGAGTAATTTCGGCCTTCGACCGTGAGTCACCGGCGAACTCACCGCGGCGCTTATAGAAGTCGTAGCGCGCAATGATAGTAGCGATGTAGCTCTTGGTCATGGGGAAATCCATTGCCGCCTGAAGGTCGCCCGCTCCGGCGGTCTCTCCCATTCCAGAATCTTGCACCCAGCGCCGAACGCGAGAGCGACCGGCATTGTACTCCGCCAGTGCGAACGGCAGAGGATTATCCTTCGAAGACCAGTGATTGAGCGCTCGATTCAAGTACCACGTGCCCGCTTCGATATTCACCTTTGGATCGAAGAGATCGGAAGAGACAAAGGTCTGAATTTTTTCGGCACGCGCCCAATCGATGGCCGCACTGTCGGTTATTTGCATAAGGCCGCGTTCTCCTTGAGCTCCAACCTTGCCCGGTTGGAACTGGCTTTCGCGCCAGATAACGGCCTTAATAAGCTCTGGCGCGACTCCGTAGCGGGTGGCGGCTTGTCGGATGAGGTCGTCGTACTTCCGGTAGCGCGCGGCGAAAATCGTTTCTCTAAGCAGATAGTTGGGATCCTCGGAGGTGAGGATATAAATGCCAGCGGACGCGGTGAGGACTGCCAGCACCACCAGCGACGCCAGGACAAACTTCTTCATCGACGAAAGCTTATCTTAACATGCGTTGCTCGAGTGCTTCTACCGCATTTTCGGCCGAAGCAGGCTGAGAATAGCGCGCCTTCCTCCGCCAACTGGCTGTCAGGAGCGTGGAAACCTCATCCTTAGAGACTATGCCACGCTACGCCAAGGTTCATCTTGATCGCGCCGGGGATCGCGCCCTTGAGTACCTGATTCCTGATTCTCTGGCAGAGTTGATCGCCGCAGGTTCTCGCGTCCGAGTGCCGTTGCGTACCCGTCTGGTGCTGGGCACGGTGGTTGATGTTCTGGAGACAACCGAGGTGAACTCGCCTCGCGAGATTCACGAGATCATCGGAAACGCTCCGATGATTCGGCCCAAATTGATCGAGATCGCGCGCTGGATTTCCGAGTACTACTGCTGCCCATTGCAAACGGCGATGAGTTGTGTCTTGCCACAGGTGGTGCGACAGGCATCCGTTTCACCGCGCCGGCTTAACTTCGCTCGATTGTTGCGCCGGCCGACAGTTGCGGAACTGGACGCGTTGGCAACCAAGGCGCCGCGCCAGGCTGATGCGCTCAGGACTTTCCAGGATCTGGACACGCCACGGCGGATTGGCGAATTGGCCGAAGAGGCCGGTGTGTCCGAAGCGGTGTTTCGGAGCTTAGAGCGCAAAGGTTGGCTGACGATTGAAACAGCAGAGGTTGGGCGCGACCCATTTGCCCATGAAACCTTTTTGCCGACCACCGAGCTCGTGCTGAATGCGGAACAACGCGACGCGGTCGACTCGATCAAGGACGCAATTCAAACTCCTGCCCAGCCTCTGTTGCTTTTCGGGGTGACTGGCAGTGGGAAGACGGAGATATATTTGCAAGCGATTCGGCATGTTATTGACCTTGGGCGCACCGCTCTTGTCCTCGTTCCAGAAATTTCGCTTACGCCACAAACCGTCGAGAGATTCAAGGCGCGCTTTGCGTGTGCGCAGCGGGAAGTGGCCGTGCTTCACAGCCATCTCTCGGGAGGCGAACGTTTTGATGAGTGGCGGAAGATTCATTCTGGCGGTGCACGTATTGTCATTGGGGCGAGAAGCGCCGTTTTTGCGCCGCTCGAAAACCTTGGAATAATCATCGTCGATGAAGAGCAGGAGGGCACCTACAAGCAGGAAGAGGCGCCGCGGTATCACGCTCGTGATGTCGCCGTTTTGCGGGCGAAGCAGGAGGGCTGCGCGGTGGTTCTCGGCAGCGCAACTCCTTCCATGGAAAGTTGGCACAATTGTGCCACGGGAAAGTACCGACTGCTCAGACTCTCGCAGCGCGTCGATGATCGCAGAATGCCCGTAATTCGCGTCCTCGATATGCGCAGGGCCCCGCGTCCGGGCGGGGCCGAAGCCATCTGTGCGCCGGCGCTTTTGCAAGCGGTCGAGCAACGCCTTTCGAATGGTGAGCAGACCATCCTCTTCCTGAATCGCCGGGGCTTTTCCACGACCATGGTGTGTCAGGCCTGCGGCCACGTCTGCCAATGCCCGAACTGCAGTGTGGCGCTCACCTACCACCGGGATGCGGCTCAACTCGCCTGCCATATCTGCGGGCATCGAGAGCGCGCCCCCAAGGTATGTCCGACCTGCAAAGACCCCGGCATCCGTCATTCGGGCGTGGGAACGCAAAAAGTCGAAGACACAGTCAAGCGCCTCTTTCCAAAAGCGCGAGTTGCTCGGATGGACGCCGATGCAATGACTCGAAAAAACACACTACAGCAAACCCTTCAGGCTTTCAAAGAAGGCGCGATCGACATTCTTGTTGGCACTCAGATGATCGCCAAGGGCCTTCATTTTCCCAGCGTGACGCTTGTCGGAATTATTAACGCAGATCTAAGCTTGCATCTACCCGACTTTCGGGCGGGAGAACGTACCTTTCAGCTCCTGACTCAGGTCGCAGGTCGTGCGGGACGCGGGGACGTCGAAGGCGAGGTGCTCGTGCAAACATTTACGCCGTTCAGCCCATCCATTCAGTTTGCGCGTCATCACGACTTTGATGGGTTTGCGGAACAGGAGCTCGAATTTCGCGAGCGCTTTGGTTTCCCGCCATTTACTCGCATGGTCTTGATAACGATTCGGGGTCAAGTGCGTGAGCGGGCGGAGTTCACCGGGCAAACCCTTGTTCGTAAGCTTAAGGAAAAGATAACAAAAGGCTCCTCCCTTGGGGACTGCGTTCCTGCCCCGCTCGAAAAAGCGCGCGGCTATCACCGTTTCCAAATTGCTCTGCGCGGTCCATCGGCGCGCGGCTTGTCGAGCGCAATTCAACAAACCCTTGCAGTTCTTCCTTTGCCCGAAGATGTTTTCGTCGCCGTGGATGTCGATCCGGTGAATCTTTTGTAGGCATCGTCGGCATTTCCGGCGATCGCACGAATGCACCTGCCTCCGATTCCACGCTTTTTCGTTCGCTGGACGATTCGGTTATTTTTGTTCGTCCTCTTTGTCTGCATGCCTGCAGCGATCGTTTATCTCCGGGAGGTAGGAATTCGCGACGAATGGAAGGAGCGCGTGGCCGCGGCTCTCAGCGGCGAGGGATTTCAGACCCAGATCGGCAAGCTGACAGTCGATCCCTTCAAAGGTCTCGTCGCCGAAAATATTGTCGTTAAGGAAACTTCCGGAGAGCAAAGAGATTTCGCGCGCCTTGAGCACTTGGTCGTCTCCTTGAACCTCGCCGACCTGCTCTCCGGACGTGTCACGATTGATCACCTCCAGCTCGACGAAACCGACGTCTCGATCCCTCTCGGTAGACAACCCGACAGCGCGCGGCTCGAAGTGGACGGCGTTTCGGCAGAATTGTCTCTGGGCGGCGATCAGCTGCGCATCGGGTCGCTCGAGGGACGTGTCCAGGGTATACGTGTGGTCATCAGTGGGCTGTTGCGCAACCCCCGTGCCTTCCATTTCGATCATAAGGACACACAAGACCGATCCGACCAGCGAAACAAGCTGGTTAGCCAAATCGTAAGTCGAATCTCGAGTTTGAAATATCCGGGGCATCCGCCGGAGCTTTCCCTGAAGATCAACGGCGATCTGGCTGACCTCTCCACACTGCAAATTTCGCCGATTCTGCTCAGATCCGGCCCGATCATCGCGCCCAATTGGCGCGCTGAAGGTCTCGATGTCGAAGGCAATTACACTAACCGAATCCTCAGCATCAAACGCTTCCGACTGCGCGGCCCGGAGGGCGCTTTAAACTTGACCGCGCAATGGCAGAATAGCGTCCTCGACTTTCAGGCATCCAGCACGCTCACGCTCGAGCCTTTTGCGCGACTTATTCCGGAAGACTCGCCGCTTGAGGATTTCAAATTTGCATCCCGCCCGCAGCTCGAGGCCTCTGGGCAGGTGATTCATTCCTCATCTCCCCTTCAATATAACGTTACCGGATCAGCGCAGATCGGTAAGTTTACCTTTCGCGGAATCGACATCGATGCATTTTCCACGGACTTCGCCGCGACCAATGGCAAGATCTTCTTGAGAGACACCAAGCTCCGTGCTGCCGGGGGAGAAATTGGTGCCAGCCTGCTTTTTGCGCCGGATGACTTCCGTGCGCGTGTGAGCAGTACGATCGCCCCTACGGCTTTCGCTCCCCTGCTCGGCAAAAAAGAGAGGGAAGTGATCAAGCTGCTGAACTTCCGCGATGCTCCTTATGTGCAGCTGGAGGTGCGCGGTCCGAAGCCGGATTTCGGTGCCATCACCGGGACTGGATTTCTTCGGCTCGGCCGAACTTCGATGCGCGGGTCGACCTTGGACTGGGGGCAGTCGCAGATCGAGATTGCTGACCGCGCAGTTACCTACAAGGACTTCTCACTCGGGCGTGGCAAGGGAGTTGGCAAAGGAACTTTCGTTTACGACTTCGGCGGCCAGCAGGTCATCTTAAAGGATATCGAATCCACGATGCCGCCCGTGGACGTAATGATGTGGATCGATCCCAAGATCGCCGAGACCATCAAACCCTATCGCTTTCGACAGCCGCCGAGGGTCCAGGCGGAGGGCGTGGTCGACCTAAAGGTTCCGCCCCAAAAGAATGACTTGCACTTGGCGATTCAGTCGGAGAGCGGCCTTGACTACGATCTGCTCGAGCGAACCCTCAAGTTCGGCCGGACGTTGGCGAATGTGGCCATCACCGGCACCAAAGTGATTGCGGACATCAAAAGCGCCGAGTTGATGGACGGCAATGTCGGTGTCAATGCCGTTGTCTCGTTCGATCCCGCCGACCCGACGTTCGGCGCAAAGATCGACATCCGACGCGTCAATTTCGAGCAGTTGACAAAGCTGTACTTCAACTACGACGACTCTCGCGGGGTCGCGAGCGGCAACTTTAAATTCACCGCGCGCATGGGCCAGGAGCAGCAAATGCGCGGTGACGGAAGCATTCGGGTGGAAGAAGGCCGCGTCTTCGCCATCCCGATCCTCGGTCCGCTCTCGGAAATCATCAACAAGATCATACCCGGTGCGGGGTTTCAAGCGGCCCGACTGGCCACATCCGACTTCACGGTCGGAGATGAAAAAATCAGCACGAAAAATCTGAAGGTCGAAGGTGCCGGCTTCAGCCTCTTTGGAAGCGGGGATATCTACTTTGTCACCGACAAGCTGAACATGTCAGTCCGACTCAATGCTCGTGGCCTTCCCGGATTGGTCCTTTTTCCAGTCAGCAAGCTCTTTGAGTATGTCGGAACCGGCTCGCTATCCAAGCCGGAGTGGCGGCCGAAGATCATCCCCAGGTTCGGGGGTGGCAGCTAGTCGCGAGACCCCGGCGCGTGACTCTGCGAGAGAGCACTAAGCTCTCGAACCGCTACTTCATAAGCAACGCCGCGCGGGCGCGCTTGATTTCGCGTGTAATCTTGCGGTGCAGGCGGGCTGACATGCCGGTGACCCGACGAGGGACAATCTTGCCGCTTTCAGTGACGAAGCGTTTGAGGAGCTCAGGATTCTTGTAGTCGATTGCTTCTTCAGCGATATCCGTTCGGCGCCGAGGCATCGATCGATTGGCGCGTCGAAAAGCGGAGCGGCGTTTGGCTGTCTTTGGCTGCATGGTGACCTACTTGATTTCCCGGTGCAAAGTGTGCCGCCGCAGGAACGGATTGTATTTTTTCTTCTCGAGACGATTCGGCGTGCGCGGGCTCTTCTTGTTGCGCGTGGTCATATAGCGAGAGGGCGGCTTGCCCTCGGCCTTGGCCTCTGTGCATTCAAGGGTGACGATTTCCTGTGGCATGGGTTATTCCTTGGTGTCCGAGCCGCTTTCCTCGTCCTCCTCGGTTCCCTCCTCTTCGGAAAGTCCAAAGAGGGATATCACCGGCTGTCGCACGCGCTGAAAGCGGTTGCGCTTTTCAAGTTCGGCCTGGCACTCGACGGTATACCGGGTGAAGGGGAGCGCCTCGAGACGCGCGTGCGGAATCACTTTCCCGGACATCTCGCAGATGCCGTAGGTGCCATTCTCAATGCGCTTGAGCGCCTCGTCGATTTCATACAGCGAGTCCTGCTCTTGTGAGAGCAAGCTGAGCGCGAAATCCCTGTCGTAGGCGTCGCTGCCGGCGTCGGCCTGATGCATGCCAAAGGCACTCGCTTCGCTGCCTTCGGCTCGGGAACGCAAGCTGTCTTTGGCCACCCCGTTCATCGAATCAAGAAGGGTGTCTTTCAGCGCGAGAAGCTTGTCCCTTTGCCTTTGCTCGAAGGGCGACAGCGCCCCCGTGCGTTTATGGATGAGTGGAGCTCCACTGTGCGCCTTCACCGGAGGTTTCTCGGCGGCGGCCGGCTTTCTTTCTTCCGGGTGAGCCTGCTTTTTCGCGTCGGAGTTCTTTTTCGTCACAGTCGTTACCTTTGCCGCCTTCGGACCAGCCTTAGCCTTCTTGGCCATGTTGCCGAACACCTTCGCCTTGGGGGATTTTCGCGTATTGTTCGCCATTCTTGGTTGAAAAAGGGCGAATATGTAGCCTCATCCCTTGCTTAGTGCAAGGGGATTCTTGATCCGAGAGTTCTTTCCTGCTTCACCCGAGGACGTTCTCGGGCGTTTGATCGAGGCTTCATTCGCCCCTGGTCGCTATCGTCGTCGAGTTCTTATTTGCCCACGAAGATTGCTGTCGTGCGATCCGCGATAGAGATTGGCTTCTTGGCGATGACCGGGAGTTCCTCGCCTGGCTCGACAATGTCGGCAGGGGCAGGAAGTGACGTATCCGCAAACCGATGCCATGTCAGTCCCTTGGGCAAGACCGGTAGAGTAAAGTCGAGGGGTTCGAAGTACATGTTAAATGCGCAGTAGATAAAGTGCGCTGGCCCGCCGACGGCGGCCCCGTGGCGCCCGCAAAGCATGAACGCGATCGATCTGCTCGGAAGACTCCAGTCTGGCCTCCAAGGTTGCACGCCATGCCATGAAATATCCGGATAGCCACTGCCAACCCTGTCTCTTCCCGTCAAGAACTCAGGCTGGCGAAGTGCGGCATTCGCTTTGCGAAAGGCGATCATTCCCTTCACGAATCGCAAAAGGTCGCCGTACCGGCTGGAGAGCGACCAATCGAACCAGTTCCATTCCTCATCCTGACAATAGGCATTGTTATTACCGCGCTGACTACGGCCACATTCATCTCCCATGTAAATCATCGGGACGCCCTGACTTACAAAAAGCAATGCGATGGCGTTCTTCTGCTGACGCAGCCGCAGCGCGTTGATCGCCGGATCGTCTGTTTCGCCCTCTACGCCGGAGTTCCAGCTGTAGTTGTCGTCGGCGCCGTCTTTGTTGTTCTCGCCGTTGTCGAGATTGTGCTTTTCATTATAGGAGACGAGATCACGGAGAGTGAATCCGTCGTGGCAGGTCACGAAGTTTACCGAAGCGGCCGGTTTACGTCCGGCGGCCAGGTAGAGGTCTGGCGAGCCCATGATCCGCTGGACCATCTCGCCGACCACGCCGACATCTCCCTTGAGGAAGCGCCGAGCCGCGTCGCGGAATTTCCCATTCCATTCCAGCCAGCGGCCATACGAAGGGAAGTTTCCGACTTGGTAGAGCCCGCCTGCGTCCCAGGCCTCGGCGATCAGATCACAATGCGCGAGCACGGGATCATAAGCGAGAGATTCAAGCAGCGGCGGGTTGGCCAGAGGAGCGCCATGGGAATCGCGACCGAGCACCGAAGCCAGGTCGAAGCGAAAGCCATCGATATGAAATTCCGCCGCCCAATAACGCAGGCAGGAGAGCACGAACCCGCGAACGACAGGGTGGTTGCAGTTCACTGTGTTTCCACACCCCGTGTAGTTCAGGTACTGCCCCTGACTGTCGAGCATGTAATAGGTCTTGTTGTCGATGCCCCGGAAGGAAATCATCGGCCCGTCGGCACCGCCTTCTGCGGTATGGTTAAAGACCACATCGAGCATGATCTCGATTCCAGCTTCGTGCAGCGCTTTGATGAGCTGCTTCAATTCGGACACTTGTGTCCCGTGTTTGCCAGTCGCTGCGAAACCGGCTTTGGGCGCGAAAAACCCCAGGGTGCTATAGCCCCAATAATTGCAGAGTTGTTCGCCGGTGAGCGGGTTTGTCCGATGATTTTCCGACTCGTCGAACTCGAAGATGGGCATGAGTTCGACGCAGTTGATGCCAAGATCTTTGAGGTAGCCGATCTTCTCGCGCAGGCCCTCGAATGTGCCCGGATGTTTGACTCCGGAACTCTCGTGCGCCGTAAAGCCACGCAAGTGCAGCTCATAGATGACCATCTCGCTCTCTGGCCGCTTAAGTGGACGCGTGTGCCCCCAGTCGAAAAGGTGAAACGGGATCCGGCCTCGATACGGAAAGATGTCGGTGTCATTGGATGTCTGCTTCCAAACATTTCGTCCGCTGATCTCCATCGCATCCGGGTCGAGGAGGATTTGCTCTTTGTCGAAGTGATGCCCCTGTCGCGGGTCGTGGGGCCCGTCGAGACGATAGCCATATTCAATCTGCTGGTAGTTCAGGTCGAAGACGGTCATCGCCCACAGATTTCCCAGTCGGTATTCTGGAGGAAACGGAATCTCCGCAAACGGGAGGGAAGCTTCTTTTTCAAAAAGCACCAGCGTGCACGAGGTCGCGTTAGCAGAGAAAATCGAGAAGTTTACTCCGCCGGGCACGTGGCTAGCACCGAATGGCAAAGGATGCCCGTAACGGAGGCGGAACTCCCCGTGCGTGTGAGTATGATCGAGCGGTTGAGGCATAAATTGGACGCCTAGCCAGAGCAAGAACTGTGCGCAGACCGTGGCGGTTGGGGTGGAAACTCGAGGAGCTCGCGCACAGTCGCAGCCACTCGGCCAGGTTGGATTCCTGCATGCCACTTAAACTTTGTTTTTCCCTCCGGCGGCTGGGGCAACAGCCAGCGCTGCCGGGTGCTCCGTTGCCAGGGTGCGAACATGCCCTGGTGCAGCCCTGAGAAGAGGATGACGCAGCGTCTGTCCAGTCCGGCGGCGAAATGAGCCGCTGCCGTGTCTACCGTCATCACCACTTCTGCCGCCGCAATGAGATTCAGCAATTCGACCAGGTCTTCCGGGAGGTGAACTTTGGCATTCTCGACACCGGCGCGGCGAAGCAGGCTCCCAAGCTCGTCTAGCGCGCCACGCTGATCATCGGAGCCCACCAGCAGAAGGGTTTTCCCAGCGAGATCAGCTCTGAGCTCGACAAAGACGTCCCTCCAGAGTGGCAAGGGATAGACCTTGGAAGCTTCCGTGATTGGAGCACAAATCCAAATGCCACCTTGGCTTGACTCTGTCTTCGAGCGGAGACGCGGGACCACCTGCTCTGGTTCCACCGCGCGCTCCAGGATCTGCGCGACGACGCGGCGATGCGCCTCGATTTCCAGGGGAAGATGCCGAGCTTCTTCGGGATAGGGCATTAATTGCGGATGGAAGAGCCTTCTCACTGCAGTGTCGACGTAGAGGCGGACCTTTTTCCGTCCCGATCGCAGGAGAATGTTTTCGCATCCGAAAAAACGCTTCGTCTTCGCCGAGTAAAACAAGAACGTTTCCAGGTAGTTCCTCATGCTTCGAAAGCAGACCGCAGCATCAACGCGTGTCATCCTTAGTTTGAACCAGAGCGGCAGGCAATAGAACAGATTGCGAGCGAACAGATTGATCCTTTTTCGCTCCGCCGCCGTCGGTAGCTCGAGAACCCTCGCCTTCGGAAATTGCTCTTTCGCCAAGGGCACAATTACCGATCGAACACAGATCAGAAGATTTTCCTCACCCAGCTCCGAGGCCAGCAGTCGCAGAGCGCCGGTCACGAGAATGAAATCTCCAATCCCATCTGGCTTGAGAATAAAGAGGCGCACAAGTGGTCCTGGCAATTTGCCGGAAGCGCTCCCATCGCAAAAGCGATTTTCTTGCCGCTCCCAATAGTAGGCAGGCTGAGGGTCTTGAAATCGCTCAGAACTAGGCTATTCGAGAAAGCTGAAGTTATGTCCGGGTGCTACGCCGTTTTCCATAAGCAACTCGGCGATCTTGTGTTGTTGCAACCTGCTCTGGCTAAACTGTGTCAGCACCATGGTGCTCCGGTGGAGTGCATGACACGGACGGGGCACGGGCCTCTGTTGCAGTTGATGCCGGGAGTTCGCTTTCGTCGCGGAGTTCCTTTGGCATATCGCCGGCACCTTTATTGTTTCGATCCGCTCAACAAATCGGCGCTGAGATCGATGCTCGCGCCCTCGAGCATTAAGAAGTGCGTGCTGCCCGAGAAGCGGGAGATGAGATGGTTTCATCGGCCTCTCTTTCGCGAACTAATCGTCCCTGAATTGGGAGATCGCTATGTGGCGGAATACTTTTGGGAAAGCACGCCGGTGCCTGCCTCGGGGCCGTTTCGTCCTCCTCGACTTGACCGGCCGCCCGATCAGTGGAGACCTCAAGGCTTCGATGAGAAGGCCTTTATTCTTGTAAATCCCACTTCCGGGTGGCGCCAGAAGAGCTGGCTGCCCGAGTACTGGGCGCGGATGCTGGCAGTCTTGCGCAACGACACCGACCTCGAATTCGTCATGACCAGTGCCTCGGTGGACTGGCAGGTCGAACATTGCCGCGAGATCGAGAAAAAGTCTGGTTCTCTCGTGCGTAGCCTCGCCAGCAGCACAACGTTGAAGAATTTTCTCTGGCTGTGCTCGCGTGCCAAAGCGGTGCTCACGGTCGATGGTGCCGCATCGCACCTTGCAGGCGCCTTTGGCGTGAACAACATCACCCTGTTCGGGCCGACGAACTCTCGGAACTGGCACTATGCGGGCAACGGGAGCATCGCCGTCCAGGCTCCTCCTTCGAAGGATCACATCCGCCGCTTGCGAAATCTTGCGCCCGAGGATGTCCTCCAGGTGGCGCGACGGATGCTCGCCTCCACCACTCGTGGTCGGTATGAGTTATAGATTTTTCACTTGCCTAGGCGGCTTGCCTACCTTCTATTTGCCCTCCCGCATTAGGTTGGGAGACCGGAGAAGCACCTTAGCGTGCTTTTTTTGTCCTCCGAGCGTGCCGGGGTTTGGAAAAGAGAGATAGCAAACATGCCTACAATCAACCAACTGGTTCGCGCCGGGCGTCGAAAGGTGACCGTCAAGTCGAAGTCACC
>DATDKN010000247.1:0-2595 GCA_036519995.1 Terrimicrobium sp.
TCGTGGGATTGCCTTAAAAGCGACCGGGCCAACACACGGTCAAGCGGATTCGAGCCTTTCTTGTTCATTTGGACTGGTTACGAAAACAGGTCGCTTCTACAAACCCGCTAACTGGAATCCGATCACAAACCGCTCCATTCGCCAGCAGCTCTTCGGCATGCCAGTATGGGGTGGAAGACGCTTCGCTCTTGCTGCAGCCTAAAGTTTCGGCGCGGCGCTCAAAGATAACGGAATCACTGTCGTCTCCATGGAAGATTTCCTGGCTTGGCGGCGCGGAGAAAAAGGGATCCCGCAAAAATCCGCTCTCATAAGCATCGATGACGGCTACCTTTCAGGATACAACGTGGCCTGGCCGATCCTCAAAAAATTCGGCTATCCTTTTACGATGTTCATCTACACGGACTACGTAAAGGGGGGACCGAAATCCGGAGGACAATCCCTCAGTTGGGATCAACTCGCCGAGATGCGCGATGCGGGAGTGGACATCGAGAGCCACACTCTTTCCCACCCCTCCCTGAGTGCCAGAAGAGGAAAGACCGAGGAGCAGTATCTCGCCTGGCTGAAAAGCGAAATCATCGGTTCAAAGGAAATTCTCGAGAAGAACCTTGGTATCCAGATCAAGGCGTTCGCCTATCCCTACGGAGTCCATAACCAGACAGTGCGCGACGTCGTGAAGCAAGCGGGCTTTGAAGCCGCCTTTACCGTTTACGGCCAGCGAATCGCGCACGGGGCCGATCCGATGGTGATCGGTCGGTATGGCATCGAGTCCACAAAGCCGAAGGTCTTCGAGGAGGCTGTGAATTTCACAGGGGCCGTCGAAGGTGGCAACGCAGGCGTAATGCCCGCTTCAGCGACGATGGTCACCCAGCCGATGGACGGCGAGACCGTGACTGATGCCCTTTCCGGAAATCAAAGCCAACCTTGCCACGCTTGGCAATGTGGACCCCAAGAGCGTCACCATGCGAATCAGTGGGCTCGGATTGGTTCCGGCCGTCTATGATCCGGCGACCAAGCTCATTTCGTACAAGGTGACGCAGAAGCTTTACGACCAACAGGTCACGGTGATCGTCAGTGCCACGGTCAACGGAAGGAAGACCGAGGCTCGCTGGTCCTTCAACATCGGTTCCAACGATGCTCTCAAAGAGGCTCCCAAAAAGGGGTGACGACACGAAAGTGCCAAAATTGTCCGGTTCGTCAGAACCCCAATGGCACACCTGGGCGGCGAGCATCGAGATCGGATTGTTGGCGAGGATGTGAGGCCGTAGGAAGAAGGCGCGCGCCTGGCTCAAACTGATCGCCTGTGCGGCCGCCGAAGACCTCGCCCTCGAAACCTTGCCATCGGACAGAGCAGGGGAGTTCTACGAGGATGCGACTGGCGGCCGAAGAAAGGAGGAAAGCAATGAGCTGGGACCGCGACGAACCTTGGTGAAGCTCACAGAACGATGGACGTCGCGAGAAAAAACGGCAGACCTCATTCAGGGAGGAAAAAGTTGTTCGGACACAAGGGCTGCTAAGTGATGAAGATTGGAATTAGCGACGCGATCCAGGAGAAGGGCGCCCCCCACGATCATCTTTTGGGCGAGCCTCATTAACCTTAGTTTGCGGCCGCCTTTATCCTTTCCATCGAGACGCTTGATTACCGCATTGCCTTCCGAAACATTGCCCATCGTAACGAACCCAAAGCCGCGCGACCGCTCCTTTCAACCTCGGCGCCCGGAGCTGCCACGGGCTCGACAGCCATAAAATCTGGGCGACGGCGGAAGGTCTCGTCCTCGAAACCTTCCCAGTAGAAAGGGTAGGGGAGTTCTATGAGGAGGCGACCCGCGGCCGAAGTGCCTCGCATCACCTCCAGGTCAAAGCTGCGCTCGCGCTCCTCTCAATCGCTAGGGCGTGCCCTATTGAGAGGTCCACCTCGTTCGCCGATCCCGTCGTGACACTCGCCCGTGCAGCTAGCGACACGCCCGCCGGCATCCAGCTGAGCGCTGCGCCTGTCTTCATCGGCGCTCAGATCGCCGGGGTGGTGGCGGGAACATTGGCGTTTCGGTGGCCCACTCCTGACTGATCCAACCGGCCGCTGTGATCGCCGCCAGATACCCGCATGCCTGTTAGGCCAGACAAGAGGACCGCATGGACTGGCTGTCGCACTACCTCGGTCACGAGCGCGTGTCCGACACCTACCGGTATCTTTCAGCCACTCCAGAACTCTTTGCTGCCGCAGTGAGGCGATTTAAACCTCCGACCCGAAAATCCGCTCCTCGATGAATACGCCAGAACGGTTCGCTGAGTTGGTTCAGACCTTCTTTTGCGACTATCTCATCAGCGCGTTGAGGACTATGAGACCGTGCGGGTGAGAAAGGACGGCATGCGAATTGCCAAATACCGGTTTAACTTCAAGTTCGACAGGCAAAAAGGAGACTTGTGATGAAACGTGCTACGAGCTCGGCTGCGGAAAACCAGGATGTCGCGGCTTTGCACAAGACGCCAACTGGCGTCGAGGGATTTGATGCAATCACCGGCGGTGGTCTGCCGCGAAATCGAACGTCTCTCATCTTCGGCGGTCCCGGCAGCGGAAAAACCGTGTTCGCCCTGCAGACA
>DATDKN010000248.1:0-2694 GCA_036519995.1 Terrimicrobium sp.
AAAAAGTCCTTGCCAATCCGGAGCCGTCCACACATGGCACGAAACGGACCTCGCGGTGGCGGCAGTTGATGTCTGCTTTGTGGGGTAAAGCGGAAATGAAGAAGAAGCGCCGACACTTCCGTTTTTGACCCCAAGCGGACGTATTCAACGGCGGCGGCATTTTGAATCTGCAAATTGCCGCTGCCGCCTCCTCAACGACACGTCACAGCGATCTTGTTGGCGACTTGAGTCCAGGTTTGGCGATTAATCGCGAATTTGCATTGGCTTGGCGGATTGACAAGCTCAACTGGCACCTGCTCGGCAAGACTGATATCGACGAAGTAACTCGGATCGTAGACCTCAAGCTCGAGCGTCTGCCCCGTCAGGGGTGATCGGAACGGCAACGTGAAATGCAAAGTCAGAACGCCGTCCTCAGACTCGAGCCGATAGTCGGCGGGAGGTTCAAACTGTTGCTTGACGCCGTTCACGGTTGCGTTGGTGAAATAGTCTGAAGACTTGAGCGATGCCACTTGCGCCTCTGCCAGTGAGGCTAACTTCTCGCGGCTAAATATTCCCTTCTGTCTGTCCTCGGTTCCAAGTGCGATGTAAGCAGAGGACATTTCGTCAAATGACCACGTGTATCTCACCCCTATTATCGAGCCGTCCGCACCGAAAATTATCTGACATTTCATCGTCACCCATATATGCGGGTGCGCGTACGAAGCCTCAACGCTGAAGGTGAGGAGAACGCACGCAACGAGTCTGCGCCAACCCTTTACCCATGCTCTGCCTTCCCGGGCTGGTGAAGCCAAGAGCGAATGCCTCGCAAGTTCGAACGCGCCAAACAATTGTTGGCTCAGCGCTTCGGTACCTCGTAAGGTGCAGGATCATCGAGAACCGATCGTACAAACTGCTTGGCTGCTTCCCTCTGGAAGCCGGCCTTTTGGTAGACTTCGTAGATTTTGAAGTCTCCCACCCGGGAAAGGACAAACCAGGCCAGCTTATTGGCTTCACGCGAATCCGGCTTCAGGCCCAGGTCTTTTGTCGTCTCCTCCAGCAATTCAGAGGCAAATCTCGCCGCGACCATTGTCGAGAATGACCAGGCTTCATCGGTGAAGGTTACAATCCACCACTCGGCCATACGCTCCTCCGGCTTCACGACAGGCGCCGGCTTCTTCGCGATTTCCGCTGCTTCGCGCAAGGCCGGGTTCATTCCTTCGCCGTCCTTCTCAAGAGCCCAATAGGGATCGAAATGAGCCGATGCGGCTGAGAAGAGAAGTTCAGTGGGCATTCCTCGAGCAATCAGTTCGGCGTACAGCACAGCTCCGTGGCCGCCCATCCATTTCCAATTGGCTTTGGTGCCCCACGCCTTTGGATACCAGTCTGGCTCGCGTATCTTGCCGCTAGCGTCATCGAACAAGAACCAGAGCTTTCCCCAATCGTGGAGGATTAGCCCGGCAACGACCAGATCGCGATCCAATTTGACGCCATATACCTTTTCCCAAGTATCCGACCACCCTAAGGCTACCTCGACCCATTCGAAGTTATGAACCGACAGACCGCCAGGATAGGCGTGATGGCTCTTCCACCCGCTGCCTGGAGAGGCCAACCATGATTGCGTCGCTGATTGTCCGAACGCGGTCGCTTTCGGGTTGAGGACAAATTCCAGGACGATGTCGCGAATCTGTTTGTTCTGGATGCGATAGATATGGGCGAGTTGCGCCTCGTATGCGCGCTTTGTGAATGCCGACGTTGCAGCCATATCCTCTGCGCTCATGTCAAAGATGGCTTGGAGCCGCTGCTGCAATGATGCCGGCGGCGCGGTTTGAGCGCCGGCCGAAACCAATAATGCACCAAGAGCTATCGCGGCGCACAATGGGCGCATCAATCGGCTCGCGTCCAATCTTTTTACGAAGACGAAGCTCCGCTGGAAGTTCGAAAGCCGAGCAAGCCCGGCCAAGACCTGGTTGACAAAGGACATTGTGCCACCTCGCAGCCGACTATTTCGCGGGCGCTTCACGGAGCGTACCGATCCCTGCCAATGTTGGCATTGAGATAGTCTTGATTTTTCTTGAGATTGGGCGGAAACATCTTGAGGCAAACTGACGGTGGGGCTGTAGGTGATCTACAGATTCGAAGCATACACGCTCGACGCCGACCGATACGAACTGCGGCGGGGAGCCGATCTTGTCCCGGTTGAACCGCAAGTCTTCGGTGTTCTGCTTCATCTTGTCCGGAGTCGCGGCCGCATCGTTAGCCGGGACGATCTGATTGCTGGCGTCTGGGATGGCCGCATCGTTTCGGAATCGACGCTCAATAGTCGGGTCTCCGCAGTTCGTCACGCGATCGGGGACGACGGCGAGCAGCAGCGCCTTATTCGTACTCTGCCGCACAAGGGATATCGTTTCATTGGCCTTGTTCAGGAATCAAACGAAGCTCGCAAGGAGGGGGTGCAGGTCGGAATTGACGGCCATGAAGAGATACGATCAGCGCCGGGGTGCACATCACTGCTGTCTCGCGATAAAGCTTCCATTCTGGTTTTTCCGTTTGCCAATCTTTCAGCAGACTCCGAGCAAGACTGTTTCATCGACGGTCTCGTCGATGATATCACCGCCGCGCTTTCTCGGTTTCGCCATCTGCTGGTCATCGGCCGCAGCGCCACTCAGAGTCACAGGCACCAGACACTGGACCTTAAACAATTGGCAGCTGAGCTGG
>DATDKN010000249.1:0-3912 GCA_036519995.1 Terrimicrobium sp.
GAGTCACAGAATCCTTCGAGTTACCTCGTGCCGAGTATCGTCCAAGGCCTGTAAGGCGAACGACAGCCCAAGAGCGTGGCGCATCGAGATTGGCTCGGGCTGAAAGGCGATTTGCCAGAACGGCTGCGGCTGGCGTTGACCATTCTGTCCTTTGTTGTTCCGCTGATAGTTTGGTCTTTAGTCAGCTACCTACCGTTTCTTTGGCACCCCTTGACCCGCGTCACGGATCCCGGCGACGTCGAATATTTCGCCGAGGGAATGGAGGTCCCGAACGCGGAATTCGCCAAGCAGCTCGAGAAGGTGACCTCCGAGCAGGGGGATCTCCCCAAGGGAGCGCGGGTGAATCCGGTATACCTGCCAGCCCCACACGAAGTATTGCGGGCGTTCTTCACCGCCTTCACCACACCGCCGCGCCTTCCCAACGAACCCTGGCTTCATGAAAGCTTAGGACACAGTATTCGAACCATATTTCTTGGCTTTCTGATTTCCTCGCTGCTGGGCGTGCCCTTGGGCATTCTCTGCGGAACTTACCGCTTCTTCGCCCGTTTCCAGGAGCCGTTCATTGAATTCTTCCGCTATTTGCCCGCTCCCGCTTTTGGTGCACTCTGTGTGGCCATTCTCGGAATCGACGACGGCCCAAAAATTGCCATTATTGTCATCGGGACGTTTTTCCAGCAGGTGCTTGTGATCGCCAACACGGTGCGCAAGGTTGATCCCGCGCTTGTCGAGGCCGCACAGACCCTTGGGGCTCGTGGCTTGCGCCTGGTTCGGGGCGTGATCATTCCGGCATCCGTTACCGACATCTACACCGACATGCGGATTCTGCTCGGCTGGGCGTGGACATATCTCATCGTTGCAGAAGTCGTCGGCACGATGTCGGGAATCACCTTTTTTATTAACCAGCAGGCTCGCTACCGCAATTTCGATAACGTCTACGCAGCCATCATGATGATTGGAATCATCGGCCTGACCACCGACATGGTCCTCGCTTGGTTTGGCAAGGTTCTCTTTCCTTGGAAGCGCAGGGGCCGCACAGTCAAACAATCACCACTTCCGGCTTCCACCGGCGAGGAAGTCTTCGTCGCAGGATTGCCGGAGCAGAGCCCGCGATCTCCGCTACTCGGTAACTTCGACAACTTGAAGCCTTCGCTGGCACGTGAGGCCGGCGCCACTCGCCGGCAACCCTGATCTATGCTCGCCTCCCTCGACTTACCCGACTACCGCAGGCAGGAGCCTGAGGTCGTCTCCCGTTTTCGGCGCATTAGAGAACGCCCGGTTGTGCTCGCTGTTCAAGATCTCCGAAAGGCTTTCGGTCACGCGGGCCATCAGCATGTTGTCTTCGAAGATGTTTCTCTTGAGATTCACAGGCGGGAATTCGTTTGTATCATCGGTTCTTCGGGTTGCGGCAAATCCACCTTAATTCGCATCGTCGCGGGGCTCGATGAGGCTACCGGAGGTGAAATGCTTCTCGACGGAAAGCCGGTTTCCGGACCCGGGCCGGACCGCGGAATGGTGTTTCAGGGTTACACGCTGTTTCCATGGCGGACGGTAAAGCAAAACGTGATGTTCGGTCTCGAGATGCAAGGCAAGAGCTCGGCGGAAGCGGAGAGCACCGCCCGCGAATGGCTCGACATGGTTGGCTTGAGCCCCTTCGAAGAAGCATATCCGCATGAACTGTCGGGTGGCATGAAGCAGCGCGTTGCCATCGCGCGCGCCCTGGCCAATGAACCCCGAATTCTGATAATGGACGAGCCATTCGGCGCCCTGGATGCGCTCACTCGGGCAAAGATGCAGGCTTACCTGCTCCAGATTTGGAAGAAAGTAGATGTCACCATTCTCTTCATCACACATGACCTTGAGGAGGCTGTATATCTGTCCGACCGCATTCTTGTGTTGGGAGGAAACCCAGGTGGAATTCGCGAGTTCATCGAGAATCCGGTCCCGCGTCCAAGAACACCGCAGCAATTTCTCACTCCAGAATTTCTGGCCGTGAAGCACCGACTCGACGAATTGATCCACGCCCGACGCGAAAGTTCCGACGAGGATCGTCTTCCGGTTATAAAGATGACCATGGCCGGCGACGAAGTCGAATGAGCCGAGTTTCGGCGCTGAGCGGTATTTGGCCGGAACCTCGAACGCTGACTGATGCCAGCCGGTCGTAGCAGTCGATATCGGGAGATGAGCTCGTTGCGAGAAAAGATTCTGGATACCTTCAGACGGATCCGTGAACGCGGCGAAGACGGAGTCTGGATCTCGCTTCTAACGGTTGAAGAGGCGATCAGGCACGCTGAACGCGTCGAGAGCGATTCCCGTGAACTTCCGTTCAGAGGTCGAACCTTTGCCATTAAAGATAACATTGATCTCGCGGGCTTGCCGACGACGGCGGCTTGTCCCGCGTTTGCCTATATGCCGGAACGGAGCGCGACGGTCGTCCAACGACTGATCGATGCCGGGGCCGTCCCGATCGGGAAGACCAACCTCGATCAGTTCGCCACAGGCTTAAACGGCACTCGGTCGCCCTATGGTTTTCCACGCAACTTTTACGATTCTGCTTACATAAGCGGAGGGTCAAGTTCAGGTTCCGCGATCGCGGTTGCGGCGGGTTTGGTTGACTTCGCCTTGGGAACCGACACGGCAGGTTCGGGACGTGTTCCAGCGGCGTTCAACAATCTTGTCGGACTTAAGCCGACTCGCGGGAGTTGGTCAGCAGCCGGTCTTGTTCCTGCCTGCCGCACTCTCGATTGCATAACCGTGCTTGCACGAACTGTGCAGGAAGCAAGTCAGGTCGATCAAGTGGCGAGGGACTTCGATCCGAATGATCCCTACTCGCGAATGCCCACTGACTTTAAACCGCCAGAGCTAGTTCGGATTGGCGTATTGCCGCCCAAGGAGCGGGAGTTCTTCGGAGATGAGGAATATGCCGGGCTTTATGACAGTGCGGTAGAGCGAGCGGCTTCCTTAGGATGGGCCATCCATGAATTTGACTATCGCCCGTTCCGTGACGCGGCGGACCTGCTCTACCAAGGACCTTGGGTGGCCGAGCGATACTCCGCCGCGAAATCGATCGTCGAAACCAATCCGCATGCTCTTCACCCAGTCGTCCGCTCGATCATGTTGGCAGCGACGAAATTTTCGGCGGTCGATGCCTTCGAAGCCCAGTATCGGCTTGCAGAACTGGCGCGCGAATCTGAGAAGACGTGGCAAACGGCAGATGCGCTCCTGCTGCCTTCCGCGGGAACAATCTATACAATCGAGCAAATGTTGGCCGCTCCTATCGAGCTTAATTCAAACCTGGGCAGATACACCAATTTCATGAACCTCCTGGATCTCTGCGGAATCGCAATCCCCGCGGGGTTTCGGTCTGACCGAATTCCTTTCGGAGTGACATTATTTGCCAAGGCCTGGGCCGATCCTCTTCTCTTCGAGCTCGCGCGTGCGTTTGAAAACGACAGCAGCGAAACGTGCTCTAACGCAGCTTCGAACGAGCATCGGCTCCATCGAATTAGATGAGCGCATCTGTACTTACGCCGCCGAGTTCAAGGAGATCCGCCATCGTCGGCTGAGGCTCGAGGATGGCGAGCCGCATTCCTTGCCGCCCCAGAGCTCTGATCGCTTCAAAGAGCATTCTCATTCCGAACGAGGCAAGAAAGGTTACTTGTGAAAAATCCAAGATGACCGGTTGTTTGGCCAAGGTCACGTGAGCAAGAAAGGGGTTTCGATTTCCCGCCCCCCGGCCAGATCCAATGAACCTGTCAGTTCGAGGAGCAACAAATCGTCGGTATCTTCGACAATTCTAAGGTTCATGACGGGAGATCACCTTCCTGGAGCCGGCCAGAAATCACTTTGGGAAGTCAATTGCCAGAAACGAGAAATCATCAGCGAGCGTCTCGGATCCGTGGACGGAACGCACCC
>DATDKN010000250.1:0-2008 GCA_036519995.1 Terrimicrobium sp.
ATAAGCAGACTTCATCCCGTCACTTAAACAGGTCCGCTCCACCCCTCAAAGCGGACATATCCATCGTCTATCTGATCCGCAGTAGGCCGAGCCTCAATGGTGAATTCGGTTGGCCGTGTATTGTGGGACAATTTGTAGGAAGGACTCCCGCAGCAGCGAGACTTGACGGCCGAACAACCACGCGAGGCGGAAGCCGCGTCCGCCCGGCTCTTTTAACTAAACGATCTGACCTCCGGCCTCCGTAAGTACCGACCCCGTGCTGGCTCGATGATGTTTCCGCCGTGAAACACAGGGGTGCCCCGCAAGAAGGTGGTCTTGACCCGACCCGAAAGTTTCAGTCCCTCGAAGGGTGAATAACCTTGTTTCGATTCCGACTCGACGGCGCGGACCAAGAAGCTTTCATCCGGATCGACGAGAGCGATATCGGCATCGTAACCCGGAGCGATATCGCCCTTCCCGAGCAAGCCGAACCGCTGTGCTGGCTTCCAACTTAGAAGCTCGGCCATGTGGTTGTAAGACATGCCACGCTTGCTGCCTTCGCTCAGCACTCCCGAGAGCAGGTACTCGGTGCCGCCAAATCCCGCTTTCGCGAGCCAGATATTCGTCGGATCGTCCTTTGACCATTTCTGTTCCGCCGAACAGCAAGCATGATCGCTGACGACCCAGTCGACCTTACGGTCAAGTACGGCCTGCCATAAGGCTTCGACGTCTTCCCGAGGGCGGATCGGCGGATTGACTTTTGCTTGAACGGCACATTCACAATCAGTGTCGAGCAGAAGGTGGCCTACCGTCACTTCCCGGCGGAACGCAATATGCGGAAAGACCTGTTGCATGATCCACGCCGCATCAATCGCCTTGCGCGAGCTCAGGTGTAGGAGATTGATGTTCAGACAGTTGGTTTCATTGGCCAGATAGGAGGCGATCCAGATGGCAAGCCCTTCAGAGTGCGCAGGGTGGGCGGCGCTGTAGGCGTGCAGGCCGGTCAACTTGCCCTCGCGCTCGACGATTTTCGTATAGGCATTGAGGATTTCAGCAAGTTCGCAATGAAGACTGACGCTGATGTAGCTGGCAAGTTTCGGATATTTCGTCATCAAGCGCTGTGCGGAGCGCATGATGAATTCAAAATGAGCAATGTCATAGCGATCTTCGGGACCGATCATCAGAAATTCATTCTGATTGGCCGATCGTCCGTGCAGGCCATATCCTCCGTAAAACATGAATATCTTGAATGAAGGAATGCCGTAGTCGAGGGCGAGATGTTCCATCTCATCGATGTGTCCGGCCTCAATGGGCGCAATGTGATAGCCGTAATCGACCCAGAATCGTCCATCGGATTGCTTGAGGACTTCGGGCATGAAGTCACGGTATGGACCGCCCCGGTTCAGATAATAATGCCCGGTTCGTATGTAGTTCAGGCTTGAAGTTACGCCGCCCATTGCAGCCGCCTTGCTTTCCGAAACCGCGTCCTGGGCAAGCGGCGCATAGATGCCGATATGCATGTGAGCATCGACGCAGCCTGGAAATGCCAGAAGATTTTTCGCGTCGAAAACCTCCTTCGCTTCTTCTGCCTGGATATCGGGCGCAAGACGCGCAACCTTTCCATCCTTGACGGCGATGTCGAGACGATCCACCGATACCTTGGTGGGTCGCACTACTCGCGCGTTCTTGATCACAAGATCGTAGAGTTTTTCCATTCGCGGTTTCCGCGCTTCCTAATTTGGCGTTGCCCCTGACCATTTGACGACAGGCGCCCAACGCTTGATATCGTCGCGTACGAACGCGGCAAAATCGGCGGACGAGCTGCCGACCGGCGAGGCTCCTTCATTTTGCAGGCGATCGCGCAACTTTGAATCCTTGAGGGCTGCCACGATCACCGTATTCAACTTGTTGGTGATCGCGGCAGGAAGATTGGCCGGTGCGAACACGCCAAACCAGGCGTTGGATTCGAATCCGCGTACGGTTTCTCCGATCGTCGGTAGATCAGGAAATGAGGACTGCCTTTGAGCAG
>DATDKN010000251.1:0-4029 GCA_036519995.1 Terrimicrobium sp.
GTCACCTCGGGTTTAACCAGCCGGGATTTCTCATCACAACCCTGCTTGACACCCTCCTGCCTGAACGCTGGGGAATCTTTCTGATTGGAGGGATTCTTCCCTGGCTTGGGTTAGCATCGAGCTTATTCGCGCTGTTTTGCCTCGGACTTCACGCGTCCGGGAAGCTCGGATCTCCCCGGTCCATCACTGTGGCATACGCCTGTTCGCTGCCTGTATGGATCTATGCCTTCCTCTACGAAAACCTCTCCAGCGGCTCGCCGAATCTGATCGTTGCTTGTGTGATGATTCATCTGTTCCTGGTTTTTGCCTGCTTCTTGTTTAGCCCCGACGAGCAAAGCGAGAACCTTGGCGAAATCTTGGTAATAGGGACTGCCTGCCTCTGCCTCAAGTTAACCAGTCTGGGGTTTGTGCTAAGTATCTGGGCAATCGCCGTCGTTGTAATGATTCGTCATCAAAGATGGCGGACCCTCGCATTGCCGCGGTTGCTGCCTACCCTCGGAATCTGCGCGGTCATGCTTTGCGCGTGGGTCTATCGAGGCGTCTTACTTTCAGGTTACCCATTTTTCCCGTCGAGTTTTCTCGCGGCACCCGTGGACTGGCGCGTGCCAGACTCCGTGATGAAAGACTTTCAAGACTATATTCTGCTTTGGTCGCGCTTTCCCCACGGCGACGCGGCGACGGCCCTCCACACCGTCGGATGGGTTCCCCACTGGCTTGCACGCGTGATTCCCAATCAATACCAATTCGCCTGGCCGATTCAGGCCGGGATAGCGGGCGCCCTGGCCCTTTCGCTCTTTCAGGCAAATCGGCAAGAGATTTTCAGTTCTCTTCGCAGGAACGCTATCTTGGTCTCTCCTCTATTTGGTTTCGCTCTGCTCTGGTTTGTGACGGCGCCGGATGTACGCTACTTCGGTCCGTTAGCATGGCTGTTCGCCATTGTTCCTGCCTTGGTATGGATCTGCCGGCAATTCACGCACGCCTTCATCGCGTGCGGAACGACTCTGTGTTTGTGCGCCGTCCCGCTTGCCTGCTTCGCCTGGGAGAACCGATGGATCTGGATCACTCGCGAGCGCGTGCTTCCACAGATCCCAGTCGTCGAGCTGGAGGTTTCCACTAATCGGCATGGGCTGGCGATTTGGTATGCCAGGGAAGGCAACAAGGCATTCGATGCTCCGCTGCCAAGTTCCTGGGGCTTCACCCCGGACCTCTGCCTTCTCGACCCCGCCAAGGGTCTCTCCGGAGGCTTCAAACACGTGGAATCTGGAATGGTATCCGGCATGGAGCAGGATCGACGGCCAGAATCGGGCAAGGGAAATACTGCGCAGCACGCCTCGTCTCCTGGAACGCCATGAAATTCCGGGTCACATTTCAATGGATTAACCCATGCCGAAATGAGCGACTGCGCCTGGCGCAGCAGAAGCTGCTCGAAAGCATTCAGGCTCTCGGCCTCGAGCCGTCGCTCTTTCCGGCCGGTCCGGAGATGATCAAATTCGGCGATATCCTTCGTCATGCCCGGCGGGAAAGCGTGGGGACGAGCTTCGTGTGGTGCCATTCCGACGTCCTGTTGACGAAGAATCCTTTCCTGCTCGCTGACCGCGGGAAAGTTGTGGGTTTCCACCGAAGAGAGCTGCCATCCGGCGAAATTTGCGCCGGTGTCGACATGTATCTGATTCCGAACCTCATTTGGGATAACTATCTTTCGCGCGATATTCCGGATCTCTGGTGCGGAGGAACCCACGTCGACTGGTGGCTCACCCGCGCCGCCTCACTTATTGGAGCCTATGAATCGCATGGCGGCTATATCGATCACCTGTCCCACCCGGAATCGGGTGCATCCAAGCGCGCCAATGACCCGCATTTTCGCCACAACGTGCGTGAATATAATGCCTGGGCCGTCCGGAACGGGGCTGGCGTGCTCGAGCTGCCGGCTCGCCTGCCCTTGATCGGAGCTTCGATGTCGCCCATCAAGGACTATCTTGCATGGGCGAAAAGGCGACTTGGAAGGAATCGGAAGCCGTGAAATTCAGCGTAATTACCGCCTGCCGAAATTCCGCATCACTGCTACCGGAGACCATCAAATCCGTCGTTGAACAAAGCGCTTTGACGCAGGGGATCGCCTACCTCGAATACTTCATCATCGACGGCGCCTCAACGGATGCGACAGAGGAGGTGGTCTCCCGCTACCTTCACGAGCAGATCACGTTCGTTTCAGAGCCGGATACGGGCCTCTATGACGCGCTAGTCAAGGGATTCAAAAGGGCCACGGGCGAAGTGGTCACCTTCTTGAACGCTGGAGACATCTTCCACGAGCATGCTTTCCGAGTCGCATCACAGGTCATGAAGCACGAAGGAGTGGACTGGATCTGCGGCTATCATCTCAAAATCAACGAGGAGGGCGAAGTCATCGCTGTGTCGAAACCTCCCCGCTACAGGCGAGAGTTTATCGTCAATGGAACCTATCTTAGGGGATTCCCCTACGCGGGCATCCAGCAAGAAGGCATTTTCTTTCGACGCAAACTGCTCCAAACCGTCGATCTGGAAGCCCTGAGGCGATTCCATCGCAGCGGGGACTATTTTCTTTGGACCCAGCTCGCAAAGAGCGCCGAGTTGCACACTGTCCTTAGCTTTCTCGGTGCCTTCCGTCTGCACGAGGGGCAGTTGACCTTTCGTGTCGAAAAGGGGGAGACGGGTGAAGGATTGGAAGCCTACTGGAAAGAGGCGAGGACTTGCACGCGACCTGAGACATTTCGCGAAAAAGTCACCCGCTATTGGGAATACCATAGCCCGCCCTTCCTCAAAGGTGTGTTGTGGAATTTCACTCTTGGACAATCCGCAGCCCGGATTTTTCGCTTCGATGAAGCGGCGCAGAAGTGGGTGGCGCGATGACCATGTTTCCATTTTCTTCAGAAGACGTCCAAGAGCGTTTCGTCTCGGCGGAGCAACTGATGCGCGTATGCGACCAGGTTTGGAGTGCCGACAGCAGGGCGAAGGTTGCCATCGAACACGGCCAGCCTCAGGCCGGTTCGTGCGTCTATTGCAAGGTCGATCATCTTATCGGACTCTTCGATCAAACTAGGCAGGCGCGGAATTGTGTGGTCCTTGTCAGCTCCGAGAGTGACCGGCCGATCAATAAAGAATTCCTTGAAAGATGTCCGCCGCAGATCGCTCATTGGTTCAGCACAAACATTCAAACGAAGGACGACCGGTTAAGCGCCCTGCCACTTGGACTCGCGAATTCCTACTGCAGCATTACTTTGAAGGCGCCGCTAATCGCCGCGCATTCGCGACCATTCGCTGAGCGCCCCTGCTGGCTTTATGTCAACTTTCGAACCACGAGTAACCCGGCTGTCCGCGAGCCGACGATGCATCATTTCCGCAGCTTGAGAAATGCGGATTGGCTAACCGTGGGGGAAGGCGGGCTGGGCTTTGAAACCTTTCTGAACGAAATGACATCCCATCGCTTCGTGCTTTGTCCACCAGGCAATGGCAGTGACACGCACAGACTCTGGGAGGCTTTATATAGCCGAACAATCCCCGTTGCGCTTGCTCAACCCGCGATGGATGCGTTCCGTGATCTTCCCATTCTCTTCGTGGAAGACTTCAGACAATTGACACGCGATTTTCTTGCGAGCGAGTATGAGCGTATCACTTCCTTAAAGTGGAACTGGCGCAAACTCTTCCTGCCATGGTGGCACGAGCGAATCGCTGAACAATGCGAAAAACTTAGAAGTGCGGGTGCCAGCATGCTCCCGCGCGGCGAGTTCCTTCGCGCAATCACCGGAGCGCGTATCGAGGATCTCAAAAGACGCGTTTTGCGCAAGGCATGAAGATCACGATCAGCAGTCCCGACGGCTTGGGGGACTTCGTCCTGCGGATTCCCTTCTTTGAAGCGCTACGCGATGCCGGGCATGACCTCCAGATCTTCATGCGCCCGCCGGCTTTCGAGCTCGCCAGAGCGGTGCTACCGACCGCGCGCGTTGAAAGGATCAGCGAGGACCCCTACGCGCGCCTCGTTCGATTTCGCCGCAA
>DATDKN010000252.1:0-2616 GCA_036519995.1 Terrimicrobium sp.
AGCGCAACAAACCAGCTAAAGCAATCGTTCAGGAGATCTTAGAACTTGGTTTCGATGCCATCGAGCTCGGTCACGGCCTGAGCGCGCCCGTCGTTCACGAAATCCTGGAATTGCGCAAAAAGATGCCCTTTGTGGTCTCCAGCCTGCACAACTTCTGCCCGCTTCCTCCCGAGGTGCTGGTCGATCAACCTGACTGCTACGAGTTCACCTCTCCGAGGGGAAGCGATCGAGAAAGGGCCATCCGCCTGACTTTGCAAACCATCGACATGGCAGAACGTCTCGAAGCGCCATTTGTCGTTGTGCATACCGGCCGAATTCGTGCGCTCAACCTGACCCCGCGACTTCGCCGCTTGGTTGAAGGTGGCGACTTTCTCAGCAAGAAATTTGCCCGCCAAAAACTCGATGCCGTGAAAAGCCGTGAGAGCGTCGGAGCAGTGTATGCGCGTCGGGCGCTGCAATGCCTTGTGGAAATCCTCAAGTACGCGTCCAAGAAGGGTGTCCGGATCGGGGTGGAGAACAGGGAACACTACGAAGCGGTTCCTTCGGAGCGGGAGTTTGAAGACTTCCTGCGCATCCTCGACTCCTCCAGTGTCGGTTACTGGCATGATTTTGGGCATGCGCAGATCAAGCAGAATATGGCGTTACTCGACCACGCTGATTGGCTCGACCAGATGGGACATTGGGCTCTTGGCTGCCATGTCCACGATGTCAAATGGCCCTTTAAAGATCATTGCCCACCTTTCACGGGTGAGATCAACTACGCCCAGCTCGTGCCCAAACTCCCAAAAGATTGCCTGTTCGTTTTTGAGCTTCGTCCGCAGACTCCGCGCGAGCAAATCCTCGTGGCTGCGGAACGCTGGAAAAAGCTCCTCGGGTCATGAAGCGCGTCTTCTTCACCGCTTTACAGGTTGGGATGACCGCCTTCCTGCTGTGGTGGATCTTTCGCGATCCGGCCAAGCGAACACAGATGGTCGAAGCGCTGCAAACTGCGGACTACCTTTGGCTGATTCCAGGAGTGGTGAGCCTGGGCTGTGCTTTCCTGCTGCAGACAGAACGCTGGCGTCGCTTGCTCAGTGTGCAGAAGATTAACCTCGGGTGGTGGAGAACCTTTCGTGTCTATCTAATCGGAGCCTTCTTCAACCTCTTCCTTCTCGGCGCCACGGGCGGAGATATCGTTAAGATCTACTATGCGATGCGGGAGACCGCTTCCAAAAAGAGTGCCGCGCTGCTCAGTGTGATCGTCGATCGGATGGTCGGCATGATTGGCCTGGTAGCGATAACGGTTGTTCTTTGTTCTCTTCGGCTCGAGCTCCTCTGGTCTCATCCGCTAACTCGCGCGCTGTTGACGGGCCTCGTCTTCATCATGCTCGCCTCGCTGGCGCTCATCGCCGTCGGCGTTTTCGTAGAACATTTCCATCTCGCGCACAAATTACCAGACCGGATGCCCATGCGGATAACCATCCTCGAATTGTCCGCCGCCTTCTCCACCTATGCGCGTGATCCTCGAACCCTCACCATCACCTTCGGCCTTTCCATCGTGGCCCATTTCTGCATCTTCCTCTCCTTCTACTTCAGCGCGCGGGCATTTGGCCAATTCGCCGGCCTGAGTGGCATGATCGAAATCCTCGCCGTGCTGCCGGTGATCCTGACCATCGCGTCCCTTCCGATCAGCCTGTCCGGAGTCGGGGTTCGCGAGGGATTGTTCCAGAAAGTGCTCTCGACTCTTTACGGAACCCCCGAAAGCCTCGCCGTGATGATTTCGATCACCGGCTTTCTCATGGTCGTTTTTTGGGGCCTTGTCGGTGGTTGCGTGTATCTGGTTTATCGTCCCACTGGCGGGCTGCGTCTTGACGAGGTCCAGGACGAAGTTCAGGCCATTGAAGGATCCATCGAAGACAAACTGTGATCATGGCAACCAAGCGGCCACGCGTGATCGCGAACTTCGCTCTCACGGCGGATGGAAAGGTTTCAACTCGCAATCTCACACCGACGGGTTTTACCAGCAAGACAGACAAGCGAAGGCTTCTGGAGATCCGGTCTCTGGGCGATGCCGTGCTGGCGGGTGCCAGGACGGTCAAAACAGACCGAATGAGCATGCGGATCACAGCCGAGGATCTGCGGAAGCGGCGTTCCTCGCTCGGCAGACCGCCTGAACCTCTCCGGGTAATCGTCACCAACAGCGGCATGATCGACAATTCTTGGAAGGTCTTTCAGACGGCCGGAGCCCCGATTCTGGTTTTCTCCGGCGCACGGATGTCCCAAGCGGCGCGCGCGTCAATCGCCCAACGTGCCGATCTTTGGGTCTTCGATACTCCCGAGGTCGATCTCGCGGCAACGCTCCAGATTTTGCGCAGCGACTACCAAGTTAGAACACTTGTTTGCGAGGGCGGACCGAGACTGTTTCGCAACCTTCTCGAGATCGGCGCAGTCGATGAGCTGCATCTCACCTGGACCCCGCTGATCTTCGGCGGGTTGAAAGCGCCGACCCTCATCGGAGTTTCCGACAAATTCCTGCGTGCAACAATCCGGGGGCGCCTCAAAGAGATGTGCGTCCAGGGCGACGAGTGCTTTTTGACCTACTCGCTATGAGTCATCTGTTATCCAGTTGCACAGCGT
>DATDKN010000253.1:0-6981 GCA_036519995.1 Terrimicrobium sp.
ATAGAAGATGAGGGACATCGGGACGTAACTGACGATCGGCAGCATGATGCGCGCCACCCGTTTGAAACTTGGAATGCCATACAGGGGGATCGGGACGCCCAAGGCGACCATCAGATCCCCAAAGACTATTTTGCCGCAGACCTCCGCGATGGCGGTGGCGAGTCCCTGGCGGTCGATGCCAACACGGACAAATTTCCCATTCATCGTCGTGGGCACAGTTGTCACTTAGCACGTTTGGTCAGGTTTGACGGAAAGAAGCGTTGATCTGACCTCTCAAGAAGAAGCGCAAATGGACCACCCTTAGCCTCGATCAATAATCTTATGGCATCGAACGGTCCGTTACTTGTCGAGCAGTCTCAGCTGCGAATCTTCTTCGCCAGTTCTGCCACACGTTTGCCTTGGGCCCGGCAGATGGCGAGGTCTTCAGGACACCGAAACGCGCGGAGGCACGCGGAGTATTCTTTTGAGCCTGCCAGATCTTCGAGGCATGGCCATCGCCGGCTTCGAGTTCCTTTTCGGTATGGGGAAAATTCGGGAGCGCGCCGGAAGACCGCTTCCACGCCGAAGACTGATTTCACACCCTCTTCGACAGCTTTCGCAAGCTGCAAGACATGGCCGTAGATACTGTGATAAACGACAAGGACTTTCATCGCGTGTTTCGTTGGGATTGGTTATGGTTATGGTTCGTTTGAGATTGGCACCATGCTACACAAGCGTGTGGCTCGAAGGTAAGGTCCAGCGCTGTTTGCTCGCTCATCGCTTCACTGGAAGGACGATCGGCGGCAGGGCTTGCTCGATTTGCGCGCGCGCCTCTTCCATCCACGGCGGAAGACGCAGCTTGTTGCCGAGTTCCTCGACCGTCTCGTCTGCTGTGAACCCGGGCGGATCGGTCGCAATCTCAAAGAGAATGCCTCCTGGCTCGCGGAAGTAGATCGAGTGAAAGTAAGTCCGGTCCATCACCGGGCTGACGTTGAAGCCGAGTTCGACCAGTTGGTCCCGGCAGGCGCGCTGACTCGCATCGTCTGGCGTCCGGAACGCGATATGATGCACGGTTCCGGCGCCACCGCGGGCGTGCTGCGTGTCCGGCATGCAGAGCAGGTCGATCATTCTACCCAGGCCCGTGGTGCCCCGCGCAGCGAAGCGGAAGCGATTTGCCTCTTCCTGGACAAGCTCGTAGCCAAATACTTCGGTGAGCAGCCTCGCGCTGCGCTCGTAGCCTTCCAGCGCGGCCGAAACGCTATGAAAGCCGCGCAGAGAATGTTCCGCTGGCATGCTACTCTCCGGCCACGCTTCGACTTCGCTCTCCCGATCTGAAGCAATCAGTTCAAGTATCAACCCATCAGGATCGGCAAAGCGAATCACGTCTTGACCGAAGCGCTTTGGCGCACGCTCAGCACTTACGTGATTTTGCTTGAAGCGCTCCAGCCAGTAGTCGAATGACGCCGGCGACGTGGTAAGCGCCGTTGCGTCAATTTGCCCAGTGCCGCGCCCCCCGCGCCGGGCATTCCTCCATGGGAAAAACGTCACGATTGTTCCGGGGGTGCCACGGCCATCGCCGAAGTAAAAATGGTAGGTGCGGGGATCGTCGAAGTTGATCGTGCGTTTGACTAACCGCAGCCCAAGCACCTCGGCATAGAAGTCCAGGTTGCGCTGCGGGTCGCTCGCGATGGCGGTGACGTGATGAAGTCCACTGACAGGAATGCTCACTCGGAAAGAATACTCAAGAATGCGCAGAGGTCGTCAGTGAAATGTCAAAAGCTGCTTCTGTCGGTCGCTACCTCCGGGGCCTGGGAATGAGTGGTCAGAAAGCGCGCCTTGCGATAAAACGGACCAGCAGTTTCCCAGATGATGAGCCGTTCGAGTTCCTTGCCTTCAAGGATTAAAGATAATGCCAATCCGGACGTTCGTGACTTTCGCGCAGTCTGCAGCATTCGCTTTGCGCGTCTGCTCATGACCCCACACAAGGTAGCGTCGGTATCTGGTCCCACCGCTCAGCGAAAAGAAGAATCTCGCCGACGTCATTTTTTCTTGGTTGGCGCACTGCTGGCAGCGCTTTGCATCAGCGATCTGTCGGCGGAGCCGTTCAGCGACTCGGAGATCGCTGAAATACTCGCCGCGCATAATGCCGTCCGCCGGCGCGTCGCGCGAGCGGAATCCCAGCGTCTCGGTGGGACCGTCAGCATCCCCGATCTCATCTGGGACTCGACCGTGGCTGCAGTTGCACAACAGTGGGCCGACTCTCTGATCAAGAGGAACCCGCCAACAGGTGGACACCGGAAACGGGAAGAGTTGCAGCAGCTCAACCTGGGCGAAAACTGGTATCTAGCTTGGTCGGAGGGCACACCTGACCTTTCCGCCAGGGCCGTGGTAGAGAGCTGGGCCGAGGAGGAGAAGTGGTATAATTACGACGACAACACCTGCGCACCCGGTAAGGAGTGCCTGCACTACACACAGTTGGTCTGGAGCAATACGCAACGGCTCGGAGCCGGGCGAGCAGTGCGCACGACCGATGATGGACGGACCTATGTCGTCTGGGTCTGCAACTACGCCTCAGCTGGCAACATAACAGGCGAGAGGCCATACAGCGTCACGCAGGCACGCGGGCAAACTAAGGAAAAAGTGACAACTACGCACGATACAATACCAGTTCGCTGAGGTTCGATCGGCAAAGATTTGTGGAGGCGTTCCTACCACTCAGCGATGTATGTAGTTTCTTATACTGGCGGCTAGTAAGCTTACCTGGTGCGACGCTTCACGGCATACCCGTACTGAATTGGCCAAACGGGCTCTTCCTCGAGCGCATGTTGTGCCTTGATCGCCCAATAGGGTTCGCGGAGTAGCTCGCGCGCAAGGAAGATCATATTGGCTTGACCGCTCGTGATAATGCCATCGGCAAATTGAGCATCGCTAATCATCCCGACCGCTCCTGTTCGGATACCCACTTCTTCACGGATGCGTTGGGAGAAGGGCACTTGATACCCTCTGGCCACCGGAATCTTCGCGTCCGGCACTGTTCCTCCCGACGAGACGTCAATCAGGTCAACGCCGCGCTCTCGTAGCGCCTTGCAAAGGGCTACAGATTGTTCGATGTCCCAGCCTCCGTCCACCCAGTCAGTTGCCGAAATTCGGACAAACAACGGCAAATGTTCAGGGACGATGGGACGAAGTTTCTCGGCGACGCGGAGCAAGAACCGCATGCGATTCTCCAGGTTGCCGCCGTATTGATCGGTGCGTTGGTTGCTGAGTGGAGAGAGGAACTCGTGAAGCAAATAGCCGTGGGCGGCATGGATTTCGATGACTTTGAAGTCCGCCGCCAAAGCACGCCGAGCCGCCGCCCCCCACGCCTCGATGTAATGTTCGATACCGCGTTCATCCAGCTCCATGGGAATAGGATCTTCGTTGCTGAAGGGAATAGGGCTTGGGCCAACGACCGGCCACCCGCCTTCGGCGGCGGTCTTCAAACTCGCGCCGCCCTCCCAGGGAACTGCACTGCTGGCCTTGCGCCCGGCGTGCGCGAGTTGAATGCCGGGAACGGCTCCATGTGCCTCTAAGAACCGCGCAATGCGGGCCAGTGGTTCCATGTGATCGTCCGTCCAGATGCCTACGTCTTTTGGCGTAATGCGCCCATCAGCGGTAACGGAAGTCGCCTCGACGACGACCAGGCCGACTCCGCCGACGGCGCGACTGCCAAGGTGCACGAGGTGAAAGTCATTGGCGTAGCCGTCATTTGCCGAATACATGCACATTGGCGACATGGCAATTCGGTTCCGGAAGGTGACACCTCGGATTGTTATCGGAGTAAAGAGGTCGACTTCCGGCACTTCTCGATCGTGAGCGCAATGAGCCCTTCCGGCACGACTAGGCACCTCGCTGGTGAAATTTTCAACTGTCGATGCTGTCCTCATGTCTTTGTATCGCTTACGGTCCAAGTCTAGACCTTGCAGAATCACCAGGTGTGAAAAGGACTGGCGTAAAAATACAGGGAGTAGGCGGTCACGACAGGGTACATCGTTGACGACGTAACATCGGTGGTCCGCACAAAGCGATGCTCCCTGGCCGGCAGCATGCCTAAATCGATAACGAGTCCGACTTGCCGCATCGGGCATGCTTAGGCCCACGATGGCATAAGGAACCCCTCAATTCGTCACCTGCTGAACGAAGACAGATTAGGCTGCTGAGTTCACGTCCAGCGTATCGTCAGAACTGCGGCTGTTTGGTGCGAGCTAGCAAGAGCTGTTCGCTATCGACTTCTACCATGTTGCCTGATGAGGCCGTTGCAGATGTGCCTTTGGAGGTGACAGCGAAAGAAGTCCAACAGCAACCAGAGGCTTAAAGCCCGAGCAGGTTGTCGGCCAACTTGGCACTTTTTCGAGCCTTCTTGAAATCTGCTCATGCGCTCATCGAATGAATCTGAATCGCGGCGGGCTTATCCTCTTCACGAAGACGCTTCATAGTGGTGCATAAGTACTTACGATCCAATTAATAGCTGGCCTGAATGAAAACAGACAGGTCCGTTTTCCTCACGAGTATCGATTCATTATTATGAAAATGAGATCATGGCTTCTGCCAGTAGTCGCGGCTTTTTCGGGGCTCGCGATATTGGCGACACCTGCGCAAGCCGGCGGTAAGAAGGATCATCGTCATCATTACTGGGAGGACGAGGGACGCTACACGTATTACAACCGCGCCTGGGACAACCGTGGTTACAGGGACTACCGACCTTACTATCGCGAACATTATCGAGAGCCTTACTACTATGGTCCGGTTTATGATCGAGGTCCTGTATTCGAGTTCAGGCTCCGATCGAATTAAGCTAGCTTCGCGAGGTAGGTTGCTGATGCGCGCGTGTGCCGCTTAGGTGAGCAGCCTGGACGGTATGGGGTTGTCAGCGCAGTTAATGAGCGGAGGCGGGGCGCCGGCTTTAAAGGGCACTTCAACATTGATGGGCTTGCGTCGTGGCGCAATCGAGGCACAATCGTACGGGACTGCGGCGGCGACGGGCGTTGCCCCGCATGAAGCCGAATGCTGTGACGCCACCCGAAGATTCCACCTCATCACAAGATCGACTCAAGGTTATCGCTGAAGCGGTAAATGTTCGTAGAACTCCCTCCCTTGGTGGCCGCATCATCGGGCAGCTGCAAAAGGAGGACATTGTCCAGGGAGGGGACCTATCTCCGGACGGAGTTTGGCAACACATTCGTAATGGCGAGCTGGTAGGCTGGTCGGCTCGGCGGTATCTGGTTCCTCACGGAAGCACCCGGAAGCCCCCTCGACGAAATTCTCCAGATTGCTTCAACCTCGGCGATTGCAACTTATCGCTGGAAAAATCGAGGTGTCGCGCCGCGCGGCTACATTAAAGGGATGGCTATGGTATTTGCCAGGGTATACTGCCGACTGAGGCAAGGGGATGCGGCCGCTTTGGAAATGTCTAAGGCTAATACCGGCAATCGGCGGAAGGATGCCGTGGCCTGGTATGCTCAAGAGTTCCGGCAGGCGGGTATAGACAATGAAAGTGCCGGGCCGTCCACACTGCGCCATCTCTTTGTGCTTCTCATTGGACTGGGGATGCGAGAGAGCTCGGGAAAATATTGCGAGGGTCGCGACAGGGCGGCGGGTAATACGAGTGCGGAGTCGGCGGAGGCCGGCATGTTCCAGACCAGCTTCGATGCGACGCGTGCCAATCCTCTCTTAGGCCAACTCTTCGAGCAATATTTGTCGAAGCCATCCGGCTTCCTCGAACTCTTCAAGGAGGGAGTCCGTTGCCGGGCCTCTGATCTGCAGAACTTCGGCTCTGGCAAGGGCAGGGAATTTCAACGACTCTCGAAGGAGAGCCCGGCCTTCGCTGTGGAATTCGCCGCACTAGGTCTACGCTTGTTTCGAACGCATTGGGGACCAATCAATCGACGAGAGGTGGAGATCAGACCCGAATGCAACGTGATGCTCCTCGAGGTGCAAAAGTTTCTCGACTCAGAGGAGGTCTGTTCGCTCTTGATATGACAGTGTGGCCAGCCACAGCCTATAGCCAACTGATCCTGCAAGTCGCGGAGAACGCACGCTTTCTGCAGCCGCCCGTGTCGCGGATAATCTAGGCGACAATCCGCTCATGGCGACTTTTAGCGCCCAAGTAACGAACAGAGCAATCGGCGAGAACACTGCTCTGTAGAGGCTGGTAAATTAGAGAGCATCGGATGCGCATTGGGCCAGCAGGTCCGCGTCAGGAAAGTCAGGATCAATTTGCGCTTTACACGGCTGGAGAGGTCCGGCGGGAACGACCTCCAACGATTGTCCGGATGACTGCGGAGGGTCGAGAGCGACTCGGAGCGAGCGGGGAATTCGACGCCATTGTCGACTCGCAACTTACTGACTTGATTCACGATGACGGCGAAGCTGAAAAATTCGGCGAATTCGTTGAGCGCTTGACCGATGACGGCGTGCACACGGCGATGGTCGTGATCGCTCCGCACGGCGACCTGATCGAGGAATATGCCGATCACCAGGCTGAGCGGGTTGCCGCAGAGCTCCAGGGGATCTCGTGCTGGCGTTGCAAAGGTTGGAACCCCAGATGGCGGAGCCTTCGACCGCTGGCATATCACTTCGACGGACATACATGAGGCATCATTTCCGCTTCTAAATACGATCATTAATCGTGGCTTTACTCATGCGGTTGCCTTTCACGGATTTCGGATGATGACATCCTCATCGGAGGAGGCGCCTCTGACTCCCTCAAGACTGAACTCAAAGAAGCGATAAATGATGCCGTCAACAATGAAGGTAGCGGATGCAAAGTAATCATCCGCAGCGCGCGGGCGGAAGACAACTTCAATGGGGACAGCCCGGAAAACATTGTCAATCGCTTGGCAAATGGGAGTAGGATCCAGATCGAACAGGCTTTGGCGGTCCGAGAGCGCTGCGGGTCTGAGATCGCCGAGGCAGTCGCTTCGGCCTACCGGAGAATATTGGCCTGAGAGAGCTAGAAGAGCT